>JAFRFV010000194.1 GCA_017434185.1 Coriobacteriales bacterium | reverse complement strand
TACGGGGAAAAGCGCGTTCATACACTTCATTGCGCATGATACCGCATCATCGCGCGAAAGAGAGAGCCCATGACGCGATGGTCACGGGCTCTTTCGGTATTCCGTGGATTCTATGGGATAAGCGCCTAGTGATGGTGGTTGCAGGCGTCGTCGAAGGACATCCTCACGCACTCGCCCTTGATGAACTTATCCACCACATCGCCCACATAGGGGGTCTGGTTCTCCAAGTAGACCTTGATGCCCATGTTGGAGAAGCGCATGAACGGGGGACGACCCATGCCGGCGGTCAGGATGGCGTCGATGCCCAGGCTCGCGACGTACTCGATCACGCCACCGCAGCCAACGGTATCGTGGTCGGCGTTCTTGACGGGGGTGGCGGACTTGACCTTGCCGTCCTCGATCTCAACCAAGGTGAACCAGGGGGTGTGGCCGAAATGACCGCTGCGGATGCTTGCGAGACCTTGGCCGGTCTCACTGGGAACTGCCAAAATCATAGTGAATCACTCCTAATTACGATATATCTTAAACGCATCATACGCCGCCTGTTGGCAATGTCAAGATGCACCGCGCTCCCGGTGGGGCAAAATGACACCGTGGGAGTTATAATGATGGGTCGAAGCACGAACGGACTCGGAAGCAAGGGAATGTGACGCATGGCCAAGAGGATCCTGATATACGACACCACCCTGCGGGATGGGGAGCAGCGCGAGGGCGTCGCTCTGACCGTCAAGGACAAGCTGCGCCTGGTCCAGCGTCTGGATGCCCTGGGGATCGATTACATCGAGGGAGGCTTCCCGGCCTCCAACCCCAAGGATGCGGAGTTCTACCAGCTGGCCTCCCAGCTGGAACTCAAGCACGTGCGCCTGGTGGCGTTCGGTACCACCTGTCACAAGGACAGCCCTGCCGAGCTCGACGATGGCCTGCGCACCCTGGCTGCCTGTCCGGTGGACTGCGTGACCCTGGTGGGTAAGGCCAGCATGCGTCACGTGCAGGAGGTGCTGCAGACGAGCCCCCAGGAGAACCTGCGTATGGTGGCCGATTCCATCGCGTATCTCAAGGCGCAGGGCAAGCAGCGTGTCTTCCTGGACGTGGAACACTTCTTCGACGGCTATCTGGAGGATCCCATCTACGCGTTCAACGTGCTCGATACCGCCGCCAAGGCGGGCGCCAGCGCGTTGGTGCTGTGCGAGACCAACGGTGGCCGCATGCCGCACGAGATCTTCCGCATCACCAAGCTCGTGTGCGAGGCCTTCCCGCAGATCCAGGTGGGCATCCACACCCATGACGACTGCGGTTGCGCCGTGGCAAACAGCCTGGAGGCCGTTCGCGCCGGTGCCACCCAGGTGCAGGGCACCATCAACGGCTACGGTGAGCGCGTGGGCAACGCGGACCTGGTGACCATCATCCCCAACCTGGAGCTCAAGTACGGCTACGAGACCATCGGTGCGGCCGGCATGCGCCAGCTCACGGCCGTCTCGCTGTTCACGGCGGAGCTGTTCAACATCGCCCCCAACTCCCATCACCCCTACGTGGGCACGAGCGCCTTCGCGCACAAAGGCGGCCTGCACACCAGCGCCAACCAGCGTTTCGACGGCGCCTACGAGCACACGCACCCCAGCTATGTGGGCAATCTGAGCCGCGCGGTGGTGAGCGAGCTGTCCGGCAAGCCGGCGCTCGTGAGCAAGGCGGCGGAGCTGGGTGTGGACATCTCGCGTGATCCGGAGCTGACCGACCACATCCTGGCCGTGATCAAGGAGCGCGAGCGCAGGGGCTACTCCTACGAGGTGGCCGACGCGTCGCTCGCCATGCTGCTGCGTCATGAGAAGGGCCTCTGGCAGCCGCATTTCACACTCGAGTCCTTCAGGGTCATCATCGATAAGCGCAACGACGACGGGGAGGCCCTGAGCGAGGCCACCATCAAGATCCACGTGGGCAACGAGCGCTTCGTCGCTACCGGTGAGGGCAACGGCCCCGTGAACGCGTTGGACGTGGCCCTGCGCAAGGCCATCACGGAATACTACCCGGTGATCAAGACCATCGAGCTCACGGACTTCAAGGTGCGCGTGCTCGACGAGTCGCAGGGCACCGATGCCGTCACCAGGGTGCTCATCGAGAGTTCGGACGGCACGGAGACCTGGAACACCATCGGTGTGTCCGACAACATCATCGCCGCCAGCTGGGAAGCCCTGGTCGACGCCGTGGAATACTGTCTGTACCGCACGGAAACGAAGGGAGAATGACATGGCTCAGGATCGTATCCGCACCCCGGAAGTGGAGCAGTTGCTCAAGGCGCTCATCGCCCTGGACAGTCCGGACGCCCTCTATGCATTCCTCAAGGACCTCTGCACGGTGCGTGAGATACAGGAGCTGTCCCAGCGTCTGCAGGTGGCCCGCATGCTCGATGCCGGCGAGTCGTATCTGAGCATCCAGGAGAGCACCGGCGCTTCCGCCACCACCATCTCCCGCGTTTCCAAGGCTCTCAACTACGGAGCCGATGGCTACCAGCACGTGCTGGAGCTCTTATCCCATTGATCGTACTGTCCTCCAGCCGTCACCGTGTATCCTTCGCATACACAGACGTGACATAGCAAGGAAGGAGACCGAATGAGCGAGGATGGATCCAAGAGGGGATTCGTTCACCTGCATGTCCATTCCGAATACTCGATGCTCGACGGCGCGAGCCGCATCAAGGATCTGGTCAAGAAGGCCGCCGCGTGCGGCCAGCCCGCCATCGCGCTTACCGACCACGGCTACATGCACGGTGTGGTCGAGCTCTACAAGGCCTGCAAGTCGCACAACGACGACGTCAGGAAGAACGGCGGCCAGACTGTCAAGCCCATCCTGGGCTGCGAGGCCTACTTCACACCCGACCGTAGCCTGTCCCGCGACCGTCGCCCCGAGCTCTACCACATGATCCTGCTGGCCAAGGACAACGAGGGCTACCACAACCTGATCGCCATGATGTCCGAGGCTGCCACCAGCTGCTTCTACTACAAGCCGCGCATCACCATCGACATGCTGCGCAAATACGGCAAGGGCATCATCGCCACCAGCGCCTGCATCGCGGGCATCGTGCCGCAATGCATCGACCGCGGCAACTTCGAGGAAGCCAAGAAGTGGGCGCGCGAGCTCGCCTCCTGCTTCGCCCCCGGCGACTTCTACATCGAGTTGCAGGACCAGGGCATCAACACCGACTCCGGTCTCACGCAGCGCCAGCTCAACATGGCGCTCGACAGGCTCGCCAAGGAGCTGGGCCTCAAGACGGTGGGCACCAACGACATCCACTACGTCGAGCGCGAGGACGCGCGCACGCAGGACCTCATGCTCTGCATCGGCACGGTCTCGCAGGTGGACGACCCCAATCGCATGCGCTTCGCCAACGACCAGTTCTACCACAAGAGCACCGATGAGATGTACGAGGCCCTGGGCTACCTTCCGGACTGCCTGGAGAACACCCTCGAAGTGGCGGATAAGTGCAACGTCACGCTCGAATTCGACAAGCTCATCCTGCCCCGCTACCCCTTCCTGAAGGAGGGGGAGACCAACGAGTCCCTGCTGCGTGAGATGTCCATCGCTGGCCTGCAGAAGCGCTACGGTACGCCGCTGCCCCAGGAGGTCGTCGACCGCTTCGAGCACGAGTACGAGATCATCTGCACCAAGGGCTTCGCCGCCTACTTCCTGATCGTGCAGGAGTTCGCCCAGTGGGCCAAGGACCAGGGTATCGGTGTGGGCCCGGGCCGTGGTAGCGCTGCCGGCTCCATCATCTCGTACTCCTTGGGCATCACCGCCTTCGACCCCCTGGCCAACGGCCTGCTCTTCGAGCGCTTCCTCTCGCCCGAACGCACGGAGATGCCCGATATCGATATGGACTTCGATGATGAGCGGCGTCTGGAGGTCGTCCAGCACTGCCGCGACATCTACGGCACGGAGCGCATCGCCTCCGTCATCACCTTCACCGCGTTGGGTGCCAAGGGTGCCGTCAACGACGCCGCCCGCGTGCTGGGCTACAGCATCAGCGAGAGCCAGCGCATCAGCAAGCTCATCCCCGAGGCCCCCAACACCAAGCTCATGCCCAGTATCCAGGGCAACCCGGACCTCAAGAAGCTCTACCAGGAGGACGCGGATGCCCGCAAGATCCTGGATGCCGCACTCTCACTGGAGGGCCTCAACCGCGGCGAGAGCGTGCATGCCAGCGCCTACATCATCTGTCGCGACCCGGTGTACGAACACGTGCCCGTGAAGCTGGACACCAAGGGTGGCGTCATCATCACCCAGTTCGACGGTGAGACCAATGCCAGCATCGGCCTGCTCAAGATGGACTTCCTGGGTCTGCGTACGCTCACCGTCATCTCCAAGTGCAAGCAGAACATCAAGGTCAACTATGGCATCGACATCGATGAGTACCGCGACGTCGACTTCCGTGATCCGGCCATCTACGAACTCTTCGCGCGCGGCGAGACCGCCGGCGTGTTCCAGGTCGAGTCCTCGGGCATGGTCGCCCTGCTCAAGAACATGAAGCCCGACCGCTACGACGACATCGTGGCCGTGCTCGCCCTGTTCCGTCCCGGCCCTCTGGGCGCCGGCATGGTGCAGGACTTCATCGACCGCAAGCATGGCCGCAAGGAGATCAGCTACTACGACGATCGCCTCAGGCCCATCCTGGAGAACACCTACGGCACCATGGTCTACCAGGAGCAGGTCATGCAGATCTCCGTCACCATGAGCGGTTTCTCCATGGGCGAGAGCGACAAGATGCGCAAGGCCGTGGCCAAGAAGAAGATCGCCCTCATGACCGAGACCATCCAGCACTGGGCCGATGGCAGCGAGGAGACCATGGCCGACCACTGGCTCAACGGCGCCGTGCGCAACGGCTACAGCCGCCAGATCGCCCAGCGCATCTGGGACGATGTGCTCAGCTTCGCCGAGTACGCCTTCAACAAGAGCCACAGCGCCGCCTACGCCATCCTGACCATGCAGACGGCATGGCTCAAGGCGCACTACCGCCACGAGTTCATGGCGGCCGTGCTCACGAGCTTCATGGGCAAGAAGGACAAGATCGCCAACTACATCAGCGCCTGCAAGCAGGAGGGCGTGCCCGTCCTGATCCCGGACATCAACAGCTCCCGCCGTGACTTCACCCCCGTGCCCGAAGGTGTGCGTTTCGGTCTGGCCGGTCTCTCCGGCGTGGGTGCCGCCGTGGCGGATGCCA
This sequence comes from Coriobacteriales bacterium, assembly GCA_017434185.1. GTDB lineage: Bacteria > Actinomycetota > Coriobacteriia > Coriobacteriales > RUG844 > RGIG2431. Next base: position 6,692 of record JAFRFV010000194.1, on the reverse strand, counting down.
TCATCGCCGAGCGCGAGAAGAATGGCCCCTTCGCCAATCTGCACGACTTCGTGAACCGCGTGGATTCCAAGGCCTGCAACAAGCGCGTGGTCGAAGCCCTCATCAAGGGCGGTGCCTTCGACTCCACCGGCTACACGCGGCGCCAGATGATGCGCTTCATCGAGGAAGACGGTCTGCTCGAGCAGGCGTCCCGTGCCCAGCGCGAGCGCGACTCCGGCCAGACCTCCTTCTTCGACCTCTTCGACGACGCCGACGACGATGCCGCCGGCTTCGTGCAGGAGGTGCCTGCTCCCGACGGCGTGGAGTGGGACACCATGGTCAAGCTCAACTTCGAGCAGAAGATGCTGGGTCGCTACGTCTCCGGTCACCCGCTCTCGCCCTATGCCGCCACCCTGCAGCGCTTATCCGACTGCAGCTTCAGCCAAGTGACGGAGCGCAAGACGGACGGTTCGCGCGGTGTCTTCGCGGGCATGATCCGCGACGTGGCCATCAAGACCTCCAAGAATGGCAAGAACTACGCGAACCTGGTGCTGGAGGACACGGAAGGCGAGGTTGCCGCGAGCCTGTTCGGTAAGGCCTTCGACACCTACCGCGAGCTGCTCGAGCCCAACGCCATCGTGAAGGTCAAGTGCCGCGTGGAGATAAGCGATCGTGGCGTGAGCCTGAACATCATGGAGATGGAGCGTCTCGAATTGGGTGATAAGGACGCCCGTCCCTATGCGTTGGAGATCAGGGTGCGTCAGGCCCTGCTGAGTCAGAATCTGATGGGGCGTATCAACGAGACCCTGGTCTGCTATCCGGGTCGCGACATGGTGACCCTGTTCATCACCCAGACCGACGGCCGCAAGTTCAGAGCGGAGCTGCCCATGACGGTCAACTCCGCGTCACCCGAACTCGTGGCCACTTTGAACGCCATCATCGGCGAGCAGGCCTGCCGCTCCGTGGTGGTGTGAGACCGCTTGCCGTGCAGGAAGCACTTTAGCACTCTACTGTGCTAAAGTGCTCATGTTGTGATAAGGGCTGCCGGAATGGCAGCGAACGTGTTTGGAGGGAACCGGATGATTCCGCAAACGCCCAGGGGCTTCCGCGATGTACTGCCCCAGGAGGCCGCATGGCGCGAGGACATACGCGAGGCTGTTCAGGACTGCTTCGCATCCTGGGGCTACATGCCCATCGAGACCCCTGCACTCGAAGTGCAGGATGTCATGACGGCGGGCGGCGGTGACGCGGGGCACTTCCTGTCGCTGTTCGACATCGACGGCAAGCTGCTCACCCTGCGTCCCGATGTGACGCTGCCCATCGCCCGCATGGTCGCCAGCCGCCTGGGCGACGACCAGGGGCCCTTCCGCTTCCGCTACTGCGAGCAGGTCTTCCGCGAGGAGGCGTCCCTGCGCGCCCAGTCGCGTGTGAACACGCAGCTGGGCATCGAGTCCATCGGCCTTTCCGGCTCCGGTGCGGACGCCGAGGTCATCGCCCTGTTCATGGACGCCCTCGAGGCCTGCGGGCTCGAGGAGTACACCGTGGCCATCGCCAGCGTGGAGGTGCTGCGATCCCTCATCGCCGCCGCGGGCATGGACCAGAGCTGGAACGCCAAGCTCCTGCAGGCCTACCACAGCAGCAACCTGGTGGAGCTGGGCGAGCTCGTGCACCTGAGCGACATCGACCCCGCCTATGCCAGTGCGCTGCTCAAGCTGCCCCGCATCCGCGGAGGCAAGGAGGCCATCGAGTCCTGCAGCCAGCTGCTCGCCAAGCTGCCCGGCCGCAAGGGTGCGCAGGATCCCTGCGCTTCGCTGTTGGCCACCTGGAAGATCCTGGATGCCACCGGTTATTCCAAGCACCTGGTGGTGGACTGGGGCGTCATGAGTTCCTTCGACTACTACACCGGCCTGGTCATGGAGGCCTACGCTCCCGCTCTGGGCGCCAGCCTGGGCAGTGGCGGCCGCTACGACCAGATGCTCGAGGCCTATGGCCGCGACCTGCCCGCCGCGGGATTCGCCTTCTCGCTCGAGCGCGTCATGCAGGCCCTGGTCGAGCAGGATAAGCGCGTGCAGATGCGCCGTGTGCACCGCATCGACGCCTCCGGTGACACCATCGCCATGTTCCGCGAGGCCAAGCGCCTGCGCGGGGAGGGCCTGCGTGTGGCCCTGGACTACGCTGCGCCCAAGGGCGGGAAGGGAGGCCGTGATGGACGATAGGCCGCTGCGCATAGCCGGTCCCAAGGGTTCCCTGTACCCTGAGTCCGTCGAGTTGCTGGGCATGGCCGGTCTGGACGTGTCCGGCCTGGCCGACCCCGGCCGTCAGCTGCGCATAAGCGCGGGTGACGTCGAATACATCATCGTGCGTCCCAGCGACGCCCCCATCTTCGTCGCCTATGGCGGCGCGGACTGCGGTCTGTGCGGCAAGGACAGCGTCCAGGAGGCCGGTCTGCCCGTGGTGGAGATGGTCGACCTGGGCTTTGGCGCCTGCCGCTTCGTGGTGGCGGAGCCGGAGTGCAGCTGCTACAGTGCCCAGGAGAGCTACCGCAACCTGGGCGTGCTGCGCGTGGCCACCAAGTACCCCAACATCACCAAGGACTACTACGACTCCAAGGGCATGCAGGTGGAGATCGTCAAGCTGGCGGGCAACATCGAGCTCGCGCCGCTCATCGGCATGGCCGACGTGATCGTGGACATCACCGCCACCGGCACCACCCTGCGTGAGAACCACCTGGAGATCGTGGACGACGTGATGGAGTCCACCGCCCGCTTCGTGGCCAATCCGGCCTCCCTGCGCGTCGACCCCCGTGTTGGCGAGCTGGCGGAGTCGCTGGCCGCGGCGGCGCTCAAGCGCGGACGCTCCGCTCCCATCGCCGGTTCCGACCAGCCGGGTATCAAGTAGCAACGGGCCGCTTCTGGCAGCCCTTATCCGATGAAAGGAAGAAGACATGCTCAAGAGGATCATCCTCGCAGCGAATGAGGAATTCGACACCGCGATGCTGGGGCGCAAGGGCGTTCTTGATCCCGACGTGGTCACGAGTGCCGCCGCCATCGTGGGTGAGGTGCGCAAGAGGGGAGACGAGGCCCTGCGCGAGTTCTGCCGCAGGTTCGATCGCGTCGAGATCGACGACTTCCGCGTGCCCGAGAGCAGCATCGAGGCCGCCTTCGAACAGCTGGACGACGAGCTGCTGGAATCCCTCGAGTACGCCGCCGACAACATCTGGGACTTCCACAGCCGTCAGCTCACGGAGTCCTGGTTCAATCCCCGCCAGGACGGCGCCTTCCTGGGCAGCAAGGTGACCCCGCTCGACAGCGTGGGCATCTACGTGCCCGGCGGCCGTGCCCAGTACCCCTCCACGGTGCTCATGAACGCCATCCCCGCCAAGGTCGCGGGCGTGGAGCGGGTCATCATGTGCACGCCTCCCCAGAAGGACGGCGGCATCGACCCCTGCACCCTGGCCGCGGCGCGCATCGCCGGCGTGGACGAGATCTACCGTGTGGGTGGTGCACAGGCCATCGCCGCGCTCGCTTACGGCACGGAAAGCATCCCCGCGGTGGATAAGATCACCGGTCCCGGCAACGCCTACGTGGCAGCCGCCAAGAAGATCGTCTCCGGCGATGTGGGCATCGACATGATCGCCGGCCCCAGCGAGGTCTGCGTGCTGGCCGATCACAGTGCCGACCCGCGCCTGGTGGCCATCGACCTCATGGCCCAGGCCGAACACGACCCCCAGGCCTCCTGCTATCTCATCTGCGGCAGCGAGGACTTCGTGGATAAGGTCGAGGCGAACATCGAGGACTTCCTGGCGCAGACCACACGTGAGGAGATCACCCGCACGTCGCTTTCCACCAAGGGTCTGGCCGTGGTGGTGCCCAGCTTGAGCCAGGCATTCGACGTGGCCAACGTGATCGCGCCCGAGCACCTGGAGTTGCAGATCGCCAACCCGCTGGAGTACCTGCACCTGGTGCGTCACGCCGGCGCCATCTTCATGGGCGAGTTCACGCCGGAGAGCGTGGGCGACTATGTGGCCGGCCCCAACCACACGCTTCCCACCGGTGGCAGTGCGCGTTTCTCCAGCCCGCTTTCCGTCGAGGACTTCATCAAGCGCAGCTCCGTGATCTCCTACAGCCCCACCGCTCTGGCGCTGGATGCCAAGGCCATCATGCGCATCGCCCGTCAGGAGGGCCTGTGGGCCCACGCCCGCGCGGTCGAGGTGCGCATGGACGACATGCAGGGCTTGGCTGAGTTCATCGACACGCTCGTGGAGCAGGAGGCCCACGGACACCACCATCATCACCACGACGGCTGTGGTTGCGGGTGCGATCATGACTGAGTTGCGTCCCAGCAATCCGCGCGTGGCGCCCTTGGTGGCCTACGACCCCAAGAGCCTGCCCGCGGACACGTTCATCAGCGCCAACGAGAGCCCCTACGACATGGACCCCGAACTCAAGCAGAAGGTGCTCGAGCGCCTGGCCGCGCTGCCCTTCAATCGCTACCCGGACCCGCTGGCGGGCAAGCTGCGCGCGCTCATCGCGCAGGGCTACGGCCTGCCCGGCCCCGACTGCGTCCTTCTGGGCAACGGCGGCGACGAACTGCTCATGGACCTCTTCCTGGCCTACGGTGGCCCCGAACGCACGCTGCTGAACACGCCGCCCACCTTCAGTGTCTACGCCTACAACGCGCTGCTCACGGGCACGCGCGTGGTGGATGTGCCCCGCAGGGCGGACTTCAGCCTGGACGAGGACGCGATCATGGCCCGTGCCGCCCGGGGCGACATCGACCTGCTGGTGATCACGAGCCCCAACAACCCCACGGGCAACGTGGCGAACGTGGGATTCCTGCGCCGCCTGCTCGAGAGCTCGGATGCGCTCGTGCTGGTCGACGAGGCCTACATGGAGTTCGCGGACGCGGGCTGCAGCATGACACCGTACCTGGGCGAGTACCCCAACCTGCTCATCCTGCGCACCTTCAGCAAGGCCTACGGGCTCGCCGGTGTGCGCCTGGGCTACGTGCTGGGCGACCCGCGCGTGATCCGCGAGCTGGGCAAGGTGCGCCAGCCGTATTCCGTCGACAGCATCTCCCAGGTGCTGGGCGAGGTGGTCTTCGCCGACCGGACGCGCTATGATGCGCGCATCCGTGAGACCCGCGGCGAGCGTGCGCGCTTATCCGCGAAACTGGCGGCACTGCCCCGGGTGAGGGTCTTCGCCAGTCAAGCCAACTTCCTGCTCGTGCGCGTGCCCGACGCACACGCCATCTGGCAGGACATGTACGAGCAGGATTCCGTCCTGGTGCGCGATTTCAGCGCGACACCGGGGCTCGAGGACTGTCTGCGCATCACCGTGGGCAGTCCACAGGAGAACGACCGCTTCTTGCAGGCACTGTGCAAGCAGCTGGACAGGAGGAGGTAGAGCATGGAGCGCTACGCCCACATCGAGCGTGTCACCAAGGAGACCGACATCAAGCTGAGCATCGATCTGGATGGCAGCGGCAAGGTGCAGGTCGAGACCGGCGTGCCCTTCTTCAACCACATGCTGGAGGCCTTCGGTCGCCATGGGCTGTTCGACCTCGTGGTGGATGCCAAGGGCGACCTGGAGGTGGACGCGCACCACACCGTCGAGGACGTGGGCATCGTGCTGGGCCAGGCCATCGCACAGGCTCTGGGTGATAAGCGCGGCATCACGCGTTTCGGCTCCATCGTGCTGCCCATGGACGAGGCGCTCATCATCGCGGCGGTGGACATCTCCGGTCGCGGCCAGCTGCACTACGACGTGAGCCTGCCCATCGAGTTCATCGGTACCTTCGACACCACGCTCGCCAAGGAGTTCTTCATCGCGCTGGCCAGCAACGCCGGCATCACGCTGCACATACGCTCGCTCGCGGGCGAGAACTCGCACCACATCATCGAGGCGGCCTCCAAGGCCTGCGCTCGCGCCCTGGCGCAGGCGGTTTCCATCGACCCGCGCACCAAGGGCGAGCTGCCCAGCACGAAAGGCACGCTGTGATGGCCCTGGTGATCGTCGACTACTGCAAGGGCAATCTGGCCAGCGTCCAGCGTGGCTTCGAGCAGGCGGGCTACAACGCGATCATCAGCGCCCAGCCGGCTGACATCCTCAAGGCCGATGCCGTGGTGCTGCCTGGCGTGGGCGCCTTCGCCGATGCCGCGGCCACCATGGTCGAGACGGGCCAGATGGATGCCATCCGTCAGCGCGTCCTGGGCGACGGCGTGCCCTTCCTGGGTATCTGTCTGGGTATGCATCTGCTCTTATCCGATGGCGTCGAAGGTGCGCCGGAGGGCGGCAGCATCGCGGGTCTGGGGCTTGTTCCCGGCAGCGCGCTTCGCATGGAGGGTAGCTGCTCCGACGGCAGACAGGTCAAGATCCCGCACATGGGCTGGAACTCGCTCGACTTCGAGGATTGCGCGCCAAGCCCGCTCTTCGAGGGCGTCCCGCAGGGGACCTACTTCTATTTCACGCACTCCTACATGGCCGTTCCGGCGAGCGATGACGACGTGCTGGCACGCAGCACCTACGCGCGGCCTTTCGCTTCCGCCATCGGTCGCGGTAACATATACGGCGTGCAGTTCCACCCCGAGAAATCGTCGGCCATGGGGCTGCGCGTCCTGCACAACTTCGGCACGATAGTCTACGAAAGGTCCTGATACAGCATGCAGATACTCCCTTCCATCGACGTCCTTGACGGCAAGGTGGTACGCCTCG
>JAFRFV010000193.1 GCA_017434185.1 Coriobacteriales bacterium | reverse complement strand
TCCTGAGTGCGAACTGAGAATGATCGACGCGGCATGTGCGACATCGAGCACGTGCCGCGCTTCTCATTTGTCTGGAGCGCCCGAAAGAGCGCTCCATGGTATGACCCCATGAATCGAAGGCAAGGAATCTAGAGCCGGAAGGAGCATGCATGAGCAAGGAAATGCTGCTTACGCAAGAAGGTAAGGAGAAGCTGGAGCAGGAGCTCCATTATCTCGAGAACGAGAAGCGCGCCGAGGTTGGCGAGCGCATCAAGATCGCCCGCGAGTTCGGTGATATCTCCGAGAACTCCGAATACGACGACGCCAAGAACGAGCAGGCCATGGTCGAGGGCCGCATCGCCGAGATCACCCAGATCCTGGCAAACGCCACCATCGTGGATGCCCCCAAGCGCAGCACCAAGGCCATCATCGGCAGCACCGTGACCGTGCAGTACGCCGATGGCCGCGAGCGTGACTTCAAAGTCGTTGGCACCGCCGAGGCCGATTCCGCCGCTGGCAAGATCTCCAACGAATCCCCCGTGGGCGCTGCCATCCTGGGCCACAAGAAGGGTGACCACATCTCCCTCGAGGGCCCCACTGGCAAGAAGATCGAGTTCACCATCCTCAAGGTCTCCCAGAACGGATAATCACGGTATCGTAACCGTTGCGCACATGCGCAGCGCTTATCCATATCATCACATGCGCAGCCTCCAGCGGCTGCGCTGCGTGTATCAAGAAGACGTTGCATGAAGCAGCGGGAACGGAAACGACATGACAGAGCCCAACGACATCAACACGATCGAGACCGCCCAGCCCCAGCGCATCGAGGATGACCCCATCGAGGTGCGCAAGGCCAAGCGTCTGGCGCTCATCGCCGCAGGTGAGGAGCCGTATGGTCGCAACTTCCAGGTGACCGCCCGCGCAGCCGAGCTCGAGGAGCGCTACAAGGACCTGCCCGCTGGCGAGAGCACTGAGGATTTCGTGCAGGTGGCCGGCCGCATCATGGCCTTCCGCAACCAGGGCAAGGCCATCTTCATCGTACTGCGTGACGCCACCGGCGACCTGCAGCTCTTCGTACGCATCAACGTGGTGGGCGAGGATGCCTTCGCCCGCATCAAGGACCTGGACGTGGGCGACTGGGTGGGCGCCTACGGTACCGTCCTGCGCACCCGCCGAGGTCAGCTCTCCGTGCTGCCCGATCGCATGCAGCTGCTGTCCAAGTCACTGCGCCCCCTGCCCGAGAAGTTCCATGGTCTGACGGATAAGGAAGTGCGCTATCGCCAGCGCTATGTCGATCTGGTCATGAACCCGGAGGTCAAGGATACCTTCATGGCCCGCTTCAAAATCGTGGCCGCCATCCGCCACGCCGCCGAGGAGCTGGGCTTCATCGAGGTCGAGACGCCCATGCTGCATCCCATCCCCGGTGGTGCCACCGCCAAGCCCTTCGTGACCCATCACAACGCGCTCGATCGCGACTTCTACCTGCGCGTCGCTCCCGAGCTCAACCTGAAGCGCCTGCTGGTGGGCGGTTTCGAACGTGTCTACGAGATCAACCGCTGCTTCCGCAACGAGGGCATGGACCTCAAGCACAACCCCGAGTTCACCACCATCGAGGCCTACCAAGCGTACAGCGACATCAACGGCATGATGGATTTCGCCAAGTTCGTGATCCAGAAGGCCTGCCTGGCGGCCAACGGCACGCTGCACATCACCTACCAGGGCCAGGAGGTCGACCTTGAGAACGGTTGGCGCGAGGCGTCCATGATCGACCTGGTGAGCGAGGCCTGCGGGCGCCGTGTCGACTTCGACATGCCGTTCGATGAGATGGCCGCCCTGTGCAAACAGCACGGCATCGAGGTCCTGAAGGGCTGGGGCAAGGGCAAGATGATTGCGGAACTCTACGACGAGCTCGTCGAGGGCAGCATCGTGCAACCCACCTTCGTGACCCACCATCCCACCGAGGTCTCGCCGCTGGCCAAGAAGAACGCGGAGGACCCCAACGTCACCGACCGCTTCGAGCTCATCATCTGCGGCGCCGAATACGGCAACGCCTTCAGTGAGCTCAATGACCCCGTCGACCAGGCCGAGCGCTTCAAGGCACAGGTCGCCGCCAAGGACCTTGGCGACGACGAGGCCATGGGCTACGACGCCGACTACATCCGTGCCCTCGAGTACGGAATGCCTCCCGCGGGCGGCATCGGCATCGGCATCGACCGCCTTGTCATGCTGCTTACGGATTCCGTGAGCATCCGCGACGTCCTGTTGTTCCCGCACATGCGGGCTGAGACGGTCTAGGAATCATCTGGGCCGCAGGGGTGGGGGTCTGAACGATATCCTAGAGAAGGCCCCCACCCCGAGATGCCACTATGCTTCACCAGTACCATCCTCGAGAAAGAGGTTCGAATGTTCGAGAAATTCACCGACAAGGCCCGCAAGGTCCTCATCCTGGCGCAGGAGGAGGCGCGTGGTCTCAACCAGGCGTATGTGGGCACCGAGCATCTGCTGCTCGGCCTCATCCGCGAACAGGAGGGCATCGCCGCACAGGCCCTCAAGAATCTTGGAGTCACCTACGAGGATGCCCTGTTCCAGGTCAAGAGCATCGTCGAGAAGGAGTCCAGCCCCG
>JAFRFV010000192.1 GCA_017434185.1 Coriobacteriales bacterium | reverse complement strand
CGCTGCTTCTCGGCCTCCTTGGCGGCCTTCTCGGCTTCCTTGGCCTCCTTTTCGGCCTGGAGCGCGGCGGCCTTCTCCTCGGCGGCGGCGTTCAGGACCTCGTAGGCGGTCTCATCGTCCTGGACGTCCTTGTACTTGGCCATGAAGGGGTTGGTCGCGTTGTTGTAGAAGACCACCTGCTCGTCGGCGGCATCCATCGAGCACATGCAGGCCAACACGGTGGCGCGCTGCACGATACCCGGGCGACCCTTCTCGTCCAGGAAGGAGATGAGCGCCTCGCCGGTGCCCAACTCGGTGATGACGTCCTCGGTCTTGAAGTTGGGGTTGGTGCGGAAGCTGTCCGCAGCGGCCTTGACGGCCTTGAGCTCGGTGGGGGTGTAGGCGCGCAGGGCATGCTGCACACGGTTGCCCAGCTGGGCGAGCACGGAGTTGGGGATGTCGGCGGGGTTCTGGGTGATGAAGTAGACGCCAACGCCCTTGCTTCGGATGAGCTTGACGACCTGCTCGACCTTGGTGATGAGGGCCTTGGGGGCGTCGGTGAACAGCAGGTGCGCCTCGTCGAAGAAGAAGCACAGCTTGGGCTTGTCCAGGTCGCCGGCCTCGGGCAGTGTGTTGTAGAGCTCCGTGAGCATCCACAGCATGAAGGTGGAATAGAGCAGGGGACTCTGGAAGAGCTTGACGGCGTAGAGCAGGTTCACATAACCGCGGCCGCTGTCGGTGCACTGGATCCAGTCCTTGATGTCCAGGGCGGGCTCGCCAAAGAACACGTCGCCACCGGCATCCTCCAAGGTGAGCAGCGCGCGCTGGATGGCGCCGCAGGTCTGGGTGGCCACGTTGCCATAGCTCACGGTGTACTGCTGGCGGTTCTCACCCAGGTAGTTGATCATGGCGCGCAGGTCCTTGAGGTCGATGAGCTCCATGCCCTCGTCCTCAGCCACGCGGAAGGCGATGTTCAAGACGCCGGACTGCGCATCGGTCAGGTCGAGCAGACGAGACAGCAGCGACGGACCCATGTTCTTGACGGTGGTGCGGATGGGCACACCGCATTCACCGTAGACATCCCAGTAGCGCACGGGGCAACCATGGAAGGGATAGTTCTCGATACCCAGCTTGCGCAGGCGCTCGACAAGTTTCTCGGTCGCCTCGCCGGGGACCATCATGCCGGAAACGTCGCTCTTGACGTCCGCGATGAAGGTGGGGATTCCGGCATCGCTCATGCTCTCCGCGATGGTCTTGACGGTGACGGTCTTACCGGTACCGGTGGCACCTGCGATCAGGCCATGGCGGTTGGCCATGTAGGGCAGCAGCCAGACACGACCTTCGTCACCCACGCCGATAAGGAACTTATCCTCGGTATACACTTGCGGACCCCTTTCATCTACCAGCTCGCGCAGCGGGATGCGAGCCACTCTGCACAGTTACGGTTATGATACCCCATGCAGGGGGTGGCAGGGGGCAGAAACGGGACCCAATCCCAAGATATCGGGGGATAAGTGCTGCGCAGCGAGTGCGCAGTCTCACACGAGGTAGAACAGCAGCGCGTAGATGGCCACGCCCACCACGATGCACAACGCGAGCGAACGTGTCTTCAGAGCGCAGAAGATCACGGGGATCGCGGCGACATAGGGCAGCGCCGCCGGCCAGAAGCCCGCTTGGAAGGCACCGGGAGTGAAGATGTCGTTGGCCACGAGTGCCGCGAAGGCGGCGACGGGGATGAAGTTGAGCATGGTGATGACGTTGTCCGGCAGCTCCTTGTCCGCCAGGGCGAACATGGGTGCCACGCGGAAGATCACGATGGTGCCCACGCAGATGGCGAAGATGATCAGGTAGGTGCCCCAACTCATCGCTCCGCCCTCCGTTTGCGCAGCACGTGCGCGACCATGCCCGCGGCCACACCCAGCAGCGCGCCGATCAGGATGGCGGCGCCGGCCAGCCCCACGAGTTTGCAGATCACGACGCCCAACACGGCGAAGCCCAGCGTGATCACGTTCTCGAGGTCGAGCTTCTGCATCATGAGCAGGCACAGGAAGATGGATGTCATGGCGAAACTCGCGATGGCGGTGTCGATCACGAGCCAGTTGCCCAGCAGCGCACCCACGGTGCACGAGATGATCCAGGATAAGTGCGAGGTCGTGTTGACCATCTGCGCCTGCTCGGGGCACCAACCACCATCCTGGAACTTCTGCGTGTTCACGCCAAAGCTCTCATCGGTCACGGTGGACGCGAACCAGAAGAGCTGGCCCTTCTTCACACCCTTGAAGCGTGGCGCGAGGGCGGAACCGTAGAGCATCTGACGGGAGCTCACCAAGCTCACGCTGGCGCAGAGCGATGCGAGCGGCGTGCCTGCGAGGAACATGTTGGGAATCATGTACTGGCCACTGCCGGAATACATGAACACGGCCAGGATGCAGGACATGAGAGGGGTCATGCCCGCTTTCGCGCAAAGGATGCCCGCTGGAAGACCCAACGCCACATACCCCACCACGATAGGTAGGGCGGCGCGGCAGCCTTGCAGCAGCGATCCCCTTGATACATCCTTGAAGCCCACGGGCATACCCCTCTCATGTCACAGGAACCGTATTCTAATCCAGCGCCTGCGGTGGCAGGGGAGGGATTCCGTGAGCTCGCGTTGGGAAGCCGCTGGGCGCTGCTTGCTTTACACGGCGCGCGGGAGGGTGGGATGATACCGGCATCATATTCCACTCGGGAGCCGTCGCTACGGCTGAGAGGCGGCCATATGGGGCCGCGACCGAACGACCGTGCCGGTAATGCGGCACGAGCAAAGGAGCGGATCAT
>JAFRFV010000191.1 GCA_017434185.1 Coriobacteriales bacterium | reverse complement strand
GGACGTCGGGATGCCTCCTTCGTGGGGCATCCCGCATCCTGCTTCCAAGGAGGTGGCCGCATGGCTCGCATTTCAAGCGACGATATCGAACGGGTGCGTGCTGCCTCCGACCTCGTGGCCATCGCCAGCCAGTCGCTGGTCCTGAAACCCTCCGGTCGCAAGCTCAAGGCCTGCTGCCCCTTCCACAACGAGAAGACACCATCGTTCCAGATCGACCCGCAACTGGGCCTGTGGCACTGCTTCGGCTGTGGCGAGGGCGGTGACGTGTTCGACTTCGTCTGTCGCATGGAGAACGTCGATTTCCCCGATGCGGTGCGTCTGCTGGCGGATAAGGCCGGCATCGAGCTCGAGGAGGACCGCTCCGGCGGCCCGCAGGCGCCCAAGGGCCACAAGGAACGCTTGAAGGACGTGTGCGATGCTGCATGCGACTTCTATCACCGTGAACTCATGCGCTCGCCCGACCCCGGAGCCGCCGCGGCGCGTTCGTATCTGGCCTCGCGTGGCTTCGGTTCCGCGGTATGCAAGCGCTGGAAGCTGGGCTACGCTCCCGGGCGCGGCAAACTGGTGGCGCATCTGAAGAAGCAGGGATTCACCCAAGCGGAGATCGTGGACGCCAACCTGGCGTACACCTACGAGAGCAAGCAGGGTGGCAAGAGCATGGGGCCGCTGCGCGATCGCTTCTACGAGCGCGTCATGTTCCCCATCCGCGACCGCGCCGGTCGTACCGTGGCCTTTGGCGGGCGTGTGATAGGCAAGGGCGAGCCCAAGTATCTCAACTCGAGTGAGACCCTCATCTTCCACAAGTCGAGCAACCTGTTCGCCATCGATCGTGCACGCAACTCCATCACCAACAACGCTCGTGCCGTGGTGGTGGAAGGCTACACGGATGCGATAGCCATGCACGAGGCGGGAATCGACTACGTGGTCGCGACGCTGGGCACGGCGCTCACTCAGCAGCATGTGCGTGCACTGCGCAGTCTGCGTCCGCGTGAGATCATCTACCTCTTCGATGGTGACAACGCGGGCCAGAAAGCTGCCGATCGTGCGGTCGAGTTCATCGACCAGAGCGTGACGCAGGAAGCCGGTAGCGCGTTCATCGACTTCAAGGTGGTCATCCTGCCGGACAACCAGGATCCCATGGAGTTCGTGAGCAGCAAGGGCAGGGATGCCATGCTGCAGGCCCTGGACGGAGCGGTCCCTCTCATCCGCTTCGCCATCGACAGGCGCCTGGACAGCTGGGATCTCAACTCGCCCGAGCAGCGCTCCCTGGCGCTGCAGGCCGCCGTCGAGTTGCTCGCAACCATCAAGACGAGCATCATCGCGGAGGATTACTGCAACTACATCGCCGACCGCATGAGTGTGCGTGGCCGCAGCTGTGATGTGAGCACGGTCAAAGCCGCACTGCGCAAGGCCAAGCCCCAGACCGCTGGTGCCCAGGCCGCAGGGAGCGGAGCCGACCAGCAGCCTCGTGGTATGATGCCGGCGAGCGACAGTCAGATCGCCCGTTATCAGCGCGAACTGCTCGCTCTGGCGCTGCGCTACCCGTTGGTGCAGGATGAGCTGCGCGCGGACCTGAGCGGCATCGATTGGGAAGCGGGCATGCCCGCTGCTGTGGCGGCCCAGCTCTTCCCGAGCGATGGGGGATCGGGGCTTGGTTTCGAAGGTGGTACCGGCGTGCGGGATGTTGCCGGGATGGTGGCTGCGCTGGAAAGCCGCGTTCCCGGTAGCTCGCGTTATCTGAGTTCCGCTCAGATGGATCCGGGCGATGACCAGGCTGCCGCACTGCAGGCGGCCTGGGAGATGTGCTTCGCGCTGCGCATCCAGGCCCTCGAGGAGACTATCCGTCAGGAGAACCTCAAACTCCGGGACTGGAACAGCCTGCCGCAGGAGGAGTATGATACGATTTTCCAGCATGTGACTGATTTGCAGAAGGAGCTGCGTGATATGCGGCTCCGTGCTGATAGGAAACGCATCGAACGAAAGGGTTGAAGTGAAGGAAATCATCGAGAATCAGGATACGGAACTCGAGGGTCAGCTCCTGGAGATCGCCCAGAAGCTCATCGCCCGCGCAGGTGATGGCAAGCTCGTCTCCGACGACGAGGTCACCGTCGCCCTGTCCATCCTGCCCCAGTACAGCGAAGAGCAGATGAACGCGCTCTACGCGTATCTCGATCAGGCGGGCATCACCGTCACGAAGCCTGAGGAAGACGAAGGCGACGAGGACGAGGATGTCTCCGGCCCCGATATCAAGGACCTCAACGACGCCGCCCTGAATGACGCCGATGCCGTGGTGCTCTCCGATGAGGAGATCCTGGATGGCATCCCGGAAGACGAACTCGCCGCTGTGAGCGAGCAGGACATGGAAGCCATGATCCCCGTCACCGGTACCGGCCGCCGCAACCGCCGCAGCCGCCGTCAGGAATCCGCCAACATCGCCGTTCTCACCGGCGACCCGGTGCGCATGTACCTGAAGGAGATCGGCAAGGTCAACCTGCTCACCGCCGCAGAGGAGATCGATCTGGCCCAGAAGATCGAGGCCGGTCTCAAGGCCACCAAGGAACTCGAGGATGCGGAGGATAAGGGCATCACCCTCGATCGTCGCGAGATGCGTCGTCTCACCATCACCGAGCAGACCGGCTTGGATGCCAAGCAGCAGCTCATCGAGGCCAACCTGCGTCTTGTCGTCTCCATCGCCAAGCGCTACGTGGGTCGTGGCATGCTCTTCCTCGACCTGATCCAGGAAGGCAACCTGGGCCTCATCCGTGCGGTCGAGAAGTTCGACTACACCAAGGGCTTCAAGTTCTCCACCTATGCGACGTGGTGGATCCGTCAGGCCATCACCCGTGCCATCGCCGACCAGGCGCGCACCATCCGCATCCCCGTGCACATGGTCGAGACCATCAACAAGCTCGTGCGCGTGCAGCGTCAGCTGCTGCAGGAGCTGGGTCGTGAACCAACTCCCGAGGAGATCGGCGAGGTCATGGGCTTCGACGCCGACCGCGTGCGTGAGATCCAGAAGATCAGCCAGGAGCCGGTGTCCCTCGAAACCCCCATCGGTGAGGAGGAGGACAGCCAGCTGGGCGACTTCATCGAGGACGACGCAGCCGTCGTGCCGCCGGATGCCGCCAGCTTCGCCATCCTGCAGGAGCAGCTCACCAAGGTGCTCGACGGTCTCGCCGAACGCGAGCGCAAGGTCATCGAGCTGCGTTTCGGCTTGGTCGACGGGCATCCCCGCACCCTCGAGGAAGTGGGTCGTGAGTTTGGTGTGACGCGTGAGCGCATCCGCCAGATCGAGAGCAAGACGCTCGCGAAGCTGCGCCACCCCAGCCGCTCCAGCAAGCTGAAGGATTACCTGGAAGAGTAACGATGAACGCCCGCTTCGGCGGGCGTTCTCATTGCAGCTGGGCGAGCAGTTTGGCGCCGACGGAGCCGCTCTCGTGCCCCAGGCGCGCTCCTGTATCAGCGTCCATCACGAGCTCGTCGAAGGGCACGCAAAGGATGCACGTGTCATCAGGATGCTGGAAGACGATGGGGAAGTGGCGCGCGAGGTCATCGGTACTGAAGCAGTGGATGTCCAGCCGCCCGTCCTTGATCGCACCGTGTCGATGGAGCCAGTTGTAGATGAATCCCGCGCTCAAGTCGTTCGCTCCCAGGATGAATGCGATGGTCGATGTGCCATGCTCCTGCAGGAACACATCGAAGTCCTCGCCTTCGATGAAGCGTGTGCGTTCGGCCGCATCCGGCACCGCATAGAAGCGTTTGATGATCTTGCGGCGTTTGGAGAGGCCCACAGCCAGGCCGACCGCCCAACTCAGCAGCGATACGATCACGCCCGCGACCGTCTTCTCGAATGCAGCCGTCACCGGCAGCACTACCAAGGGGATGGCGATGAAGAGCAGCACCAAGGTGATACCATACAGGAGATCACGCTTGCGCGCAGCCGCGTCCATGGGGCGCCAGGCGTTGATGTCCATGATCGCCTTGTCGAAGTAGCGACGGTACGTCCTCGCCACTTCGGGTGAGAGCGTGGTGGCCCCCATGTCTCACTCTTCGACGTACATCGAGGTGGGAATGGGATCCGCATCGTTCAGTGCGTGCCGAAGCTCCGATTGGTAGTCATCATCGACATAACGCAGGTTCTCGCGCATCACGAACTCATCCGTCACGACCATCCCGCGACCGTCGTATTCGAACATGATGAGCGAGAGGACACCGAAGGGGATGCCGCGCTCATCGCGGGTGTAGATGAGTTCTGCAAGATACGGGTTGTTGTCGTTGGGCTTCACTTCGATGTACGTGCAGTTGACGCCACTGATGACCCTGTTCTGGTAGGTGAACGTGGCGGTCCCGTCCATGCCGTAGAAGTTCTCGTAGCGCAGGCTATCCTTGGTGAAGACCAGGATCGCGGGGTCATCGCTTCCCACTTCGACCCATTCACCGGAGAGTTCGTAGGCTGCGAAATCATAGACCATGTCGGGACCATCCAGGATCATGTTCTTGGCGTTGTGCTTGATCATCCACAGCGCGAGGCCACCGATGACGAGCAGGATGGCAAGCGCGATCAGAATCCATTTCATTATCTTCACGGTCCTTCCTTCTCCCTCTGTTCTGCCACGTTGGGTGGCGCTTATCCCAATCATGTAGATTGTACTCGATTGCATTACGGTTGGGTACGCCGTCGGACTCTGCGCGCCAGCTTGGGGTATCATGGGAACATAGCGGATGGGCGGATGCGGTTCGGATGATCAAGGAGATGCGAATGGCGAAGGAGAAGGAGAAGGAGCACAAGAGCCACTCCGCGGGGTTCATCCTCGCCCTGCTGTGCTTCGCGGCTGCTGCGTTCTTCAAGTTCGCCGTGAAGGGTTACAGCACACTCGCGTTGGTCTGCGCTGCCGCCGGTGCCTTCATCATCGTGTTCATACTGGTCAAGAAGGTCGTCAAGGTGGTCTTCTCCATCCTGCTCGTGGCCGGCCTGTTCTGCTTCGCCATGGTCGAGGTCCCGGTGATCCAAGGCGCTGCAGGCACCGCCAACAGCGACGCGGACTATCTGATCGTGTTGGGAGCGGCAGTGCACGGCGACCATCCTTCGCTTTCCATGGTCAATCGGCTCGATGCCGCTCTCGCGTACCTGCAGACGCACCCCGATTGCATCGCCGTCGTGACCGGAGGCAAGGGGAACGGCGAGAACAAGACGGAAGCCCAGATGATGTACGAATGGCTTGTGGATAAGGGCATCGATCCCCAACGCATCGTCAAGGAGGAGTACGCCACCTCCACCGAAGAGAACCTGCGTTTCAGTTTCAGCCTCATCACCGCGATGAACGGCGGACGTCCCATCGAGCCCGGCGAGGTTGCGGTCGTCTCGAGCGAGTACCATCTGTACCGTACGCAGTATCTTGCCCAGAACCAGGGCGTGCAGGTGGACACCGTGTCCGCGCACACCAGCAAGGTCCTGCTCATGGTCAACAACTTCATCCGCGAGGGCTTCGCCATGATCTACTACTGGGTGGTGGGCTAGCCGTTCGCGGGACGATGGGTGACCGCGCACGTTGCCCCCTTGCGCCTGTTCACGGTTGGGGTATACTTCCATCTTGCCCCGCAGGGGAGGTTGATATTCCTCGGTAGCTCAATGGCAGAGCATCCGGCTGTTAACCGGAGGGTTGTAGGTTCGAGTCCTACCCGGGGAGCCAGAATTCATCCAGCCAGGTCAGTTCGACCTGGCTGTTTTGTTTGCACGGTGATTCTCATGGAAGATCGCCCGGTTCGAACGTATCTTCGAACCGGGCGATCGTGGTTTCATCGCTGTATGCGGGGGTGCGCTTATCCCTCTAGCCCAGACCGACCCAGACCTTGATGATGGGCAGCCAACCCATGACGAAGATGATCAGGATGAGCGCGGGCACGCCATACTTCATCCAGCCAAAGAGCCACTGCGGGAACTTGGCGCCATCGCCCGTGTTGGCTTCCTGCATGAAGGCCTTCCAACCCCAGCCGTTCTTGGCGGTGCAGAAGAGCACGAAGAGCAGCGAACCCAGCGGCAGCAGGTTGTTGGAAACGATAAAGTCCTCCATGCCGTCGATGCTGCCGATGCCGGGCAGAGCCACGTTGCTCCACACGTTCATGCCCAGGATGCAGGGCATGGAGAGCACGATGATGGCGCCGGTGCAGATGAGGCAGGCCTTCTTGCGCTCCCAGCCCCACTGGTCCATGCAGAAAGCGATGATGTTCTCGAACACAGCCACGACGGTGGACAGTGCGGCGAAGCTCATGAACAGGAAGAACAGGCTACCCCAGAGCTGACCCATCCACATCTGCTCGAAGACGTTGGGCAGGGTCATGAACACGAGGCCGGCACCCGAGCCC
The DNA here is from genome assembly GCA_017434185.1 of Coriobacteriales bacterium. GTDB lineage: Bacteria > Actinomycetota > Coriobacteriia > Coriobacteriales > RUG844 > RGIG2431. Next base: position 864 of record JAFRFV010000191.1, on the reverse strand, counting down.
GGGTCGACACCGAAGGCGAAGCAGGCGGGGAAGATGATGAGACCGGCGGAGAGGGCCACGACGGTGTCGAGCACGCCGATGCGGATGGACTCGCCAAAGAGACTGTGTTCCTTGCCGATGTAGCTACCGAAGATGGCCATGGCGCCGATACCGAGCGACAACGTGAAGAAGCTCTGACCCATGGCGGCGTATGCTGCCTCGCCAAAGGCGCTCCAGCTGCTGAAGATGGCGCTGAAGTCGGGGCTCAGGTAGAACTTGACGCCCGCGCCAGCGCCGGGCAGGGTGACGGAGCGGATGGCCAGGATGACGATGAGCGCCAACAGGCAGACCATCATGATCTTGGTGAAGCGTTCCACGCCCTTCTGCAGACCGAAGGAGCAGATGACCATGCCCAGAACCACGACGATGATCATCCAGATGGTGAGTTCGCCGGGATTGAGGGTCATGTTCACGAAGATGTTGGTGATCTGGTCCGAGGATGCGCCCTTGAACACGCCGGATGCCATCTTGAAGACGTAGTTGATCATCCAGCCCGCGACCACGGTGTAGAACATCATGAGCATGACGTTGCCCAGCAAGCCGAACCACTTGTAGACGTGCCACTTGGTACCTGCGGGCTCAAGCGCGTTGAGCGAGCCGGCGATGCCCTTCTGGGATGCGCGTCCGGTGGCGAACTCCATGGTCATGATGGGCAGACCAAGGATCACCAGGAAGATGAGGTACATGATGACGAAGGCCGCACCACCGTACTGACCGGTGATGTAGGGGAATCGCCACACGTTGCCCAAGCCGATGGCGCAACCTGCGCTGATCAGGATGAATCCCAATCGCGAACCGAATCGTTCTCGTTCCATGCTCTCTCCT
>JAFRFV010000190.1 GCA_017434185.1 Coriobacteriales bacterium | reverse complement strand
TGGTGCGATGGCGATGGTGGGAACGGTCTGCGAGAGCGTTATGAGCGGTTGCAACGCAAGGTAGAGCATCTCGAAACGGTCCATGAGGATGGCGAGGACGAAGCCGATGGCAACGCCGATCACGAGTCCGATGGCGCTTTCGATGAGTGTGGTCGCAGAGTGCGTAGCGATGAGCGCGGCATCCTTTAAGAGGGCCATCGCCACGCTTGAGGGGGCTGGGAGCAGGAACGCGGGAACGATACCGAGCCTGCAGGCGAACTCCCACACGAGGAGAACCCCGCACACGGCGACAGCGGGAACGACGATGCGTTTCCTCGCCAGCGCTCTTTCGTTTTCGAGGGTATTGCGCGACACTTCATCTCCCTACGCTGGCATTACCCAGATCAGGTTCTAGGGTCGAATGATTGGGTCATTCCTCTCAGCCAGGCCATATGCTCCTAGCTCCCCTTTTGTGATTGCCACTATAGCACACCTTTCTGGGCGGTACGAATCTGGTACAAATCGTGCCGAGAGTTGTACCGCGCCCGGAGGCGCGGTACAAGGAGAGGTCAGAATACCTTGGACACGGCGGCCATAGCCTTCCGCTTCGCGTCCATGTTCACGTGGGCGTAGATGTCCATCGTGATCTTGCTGCTGTGATGGCCAGCAAGCTCCTGCATGACCTTGGGGTGCACGCCGCTCAGCGCCAGCAGCGTGAGATAGGTGTGGCGCAGGGAGCTCGCCATCCGCGTGCACCCGGCCGGGAAGGCACGCATGAGGCGCCTGTCCTACAACTGGCTGGCAGGGCTCCGCGAGATCGTGATTGACCCTGACCGATGCCCCCTCACTTTTAGCGAGTTCACGCTCAAGGAGTTCGAGAGGGACAAGGAGGGGAACTGGATCGATGACATCCCTGACGGGAACGATCACTCGATCGACGCGGTGCGCTATGCGATGCTCGACGACATCTTGCGAGGCTAGGCCATGGCTCTTCTCGGCATCATTCTCATCGTCTTCACCTTCGCCCTTATCGCCTGCCTGATGGCCCTTCGCATAGTGGCCTGTGCGCTGGTGGTGCTGTGCCTTCTCGCCCTTCTCGGCGGATGATTTGCTCTGCAACCGCAGCGGGCGTGAGGTAGGTGGTGTCGATCTTCTCGCCGCCCATGGTGTCGTAGAGCGGCAGCCTTGCCAGGCTGCGGCGGATGACGTCGGGCAGGCGGATTCCTGCGGAGACGTCCTTCCCCAGGTGATTTCGTAGCTCTTCCTCCGAGCACACAAGTGAGATTACCCTCACAAGGCAGCTCGACGTGTCAAGGCGCGAGAGGATGTCGTCCACAATCGCCTGTTCGTGCATGACCCAGCAGAAGAGCACGTTGTCGTAGGCGCTGCAGCGGATGAGGTTGTTCAACACGTGGCAGATGTTGTCCATCACCATCGCTTTGGTCTCGTCTGTGACCACGAAGGGGTCGGCGTCCCAGCACCAGTCCCCGTCCAAGAGCACCGCGTTCGACAGCATGGACTTGAGCTGCTGGCAGGTGGCCGTCTTGCCCACGCCCATGGTGCCGCCTATGAGGTAGAGCTTCTTCATCGCGCGCGTCCTTCTCGTCCTTCTCATCATTCTATGCGGGATTGTGACGCGGGCGCATTCTTCACCTGACCTTATCGGCAGGTTGATGGAGGTGTGCGCATGGGCGCAAACGGACTGGACGAGTATTCAAAGACTGCCGAGCAAAGCATCGATCGTTTCCTCGTAGTCAGACTCGATGACCGTGATCTTCTCGCCATGTTCCGTGAAAGCGTCGATGTAGCGGCGATTGTCTGCCTTCAATTCGTCGGGCGTGCAGCATGAGTCATCCATCCTGGACTCTATGACACAAGCTTTTTCGCTTATAGCGTCGAAGTGGGCATCGATGTATGCGTCCGTCATTGC
>JAFRFV010000189.1 GCA_017434185.1 Coriobacteriales bacterium | reverse complement strand
GGTGCCCGAGGGCATCACACTCGAGGTCACGGGCGAGAACGAGTCCATCAACGACGCCATGCACGACCTCAAGCTCACGCTCATCCTGGCCATCATCCTGGTCTACCTGGTCATGGTCGCCCAGTTCCAGAACCTCAAGTATCCCTTCATCATCATGTTCACGCTGCCCTTATCCTACACCGGCGGCGTACTGCTGCTGGCGATCCTGGGCATGGACCTCTCCATCGTCTCCGTGGTGGGCTTCGTGATGCTCACGGGTATCGTGGTCAACAACGGTATCGTGTTCGTGGACTATGTGAACCAGCGCCGCGCGGAGGGCATGCGCAAACGTGAGGCCCTGCTGACCGCGGGCAGGCACCGCATCCGCCCCATCGTGATGACGGCGCTCACTACCATCGTGGCCATGCTCATCATGGCGATGGGCGTGGGGGAGAGCGCGGAGCTCGCGCAGCCCATGGCGGTGGTCATCATCGGCGGTCTGGTGTACGCGACCGCGCTCACTACCATCATCGTGCCCATCATCTACGACCTGTTCACCAAGGGCGACAGCGAAGGCGAGTCCTTCGAGCCCCTGCCCGACAGCGAACTGCCCGCCAGCGCGCACTACGGTGTCGCGAAGCTTGATGCCGCGGACACGCCCGCACTGTTGCCGGAGTAATGGATCGGTGCTAGTCGTTCAGCAGCTGCGCCAGGCGCTCCTGGGCGTAGGCGGCGACTTCCTTCTGCAGCTGATCGTAGACGGCAAGCAGCTTGGCGCCGTCCTCGGTGAGGGTCGAGCCGCGCGCACCGTCGCGGTTGATGAGCTTGATGCCGAACATCTCCTCGGTGTCGCGCATGAGCGTCCAGGCCTTGCTGTAGGCCATGCCCAGCTCCTTGGCGGCCTTGTTCAGCGAGCCGCAGCGTTGCACACCGCGCAGCAACACGGCGCCGCCCTTGCCAAAGACACCGTGCTCGGGGCTGTCGGCCGTGACGATGGTCAGTCTGATCTGTGCTTCCAAAGGTGACTTGGTCTCCATGTGACTCTCATCTCCCGCTGAACGAATCGCGTGCTCGATTATTCACGATTCTAGAATAGTGTTTTGCGAGTCGCAAGAGTTTTCATCGTGAGAATCCGTGGCTGAATGATGGAATCCATAAGCTGCACTTATGGGATAAGCGCCGCGCAGCCGCGCTTATCCCATAAGTGGCTGCTCGTGGGTTTTGTGCGCCGCAGCGTGGATGACCTCTTCTATGAACCTGTTGGCCGGTTTCCTGAGGCAGTAGAGCATGATCTCGAAGTGCGCGTCTATGATGGGCACTGCGCAGTAATCACCGGACAATTCTGCTGGCCCTGAACTCTTGGAGACGATGAATACGTCCTGTGCGGACATCGATGGCAGCATCTTTCTCGTCTGGGCCCCCGTGCTCTTGATGTAGAAGGGCTGGGATTTGGGGATGAAGCCGTGTTCGATGCATTGGTTCCGCACCTCGATCCATCCTTCCTCGCTGATGAGATTCTCCTCGAAGACATGGATGAAGGTCGCGTCCTCAAGCTCTCTGAGGGTGAGTTCCCTTCTTCGTGCATAGGGTGATACGCTGCTCACGATGGCGACGAAGGGGTCACCGGTGAAATACTGGCTTCGTATGAGTTCCTTGTAGGGTGCCGGGATCGTTCTCCGATGATTGATCAGGATGTCGATCGAACCGTTGATGAGGAAATTGAAGGAGTCTTCCGAGAAGTGCAGGCCCTGCGCGTAATCGAGGATGAGCTGACCGTTCTCCCGGCGCACCAACTCCTCCAGTGTGTGCGTGAAGTACCTGTTGGCGATGAGTCCGCCCACTATCACACTCTTGCGGTACCTGTCCTTGACGAGTTTGCCTTCCATCTCATTCCAACAATCGACGATGCGAATGGCGCTTTCGAACACCTGCAAACCTTCAGATGTCAGTTCGAAGGAGTGGCTTCCGCGATTGATGAGGGTGACGCCAAGCTCCTTCTCCATGCCCGAGATGTGCTTGGATAGAAGCGGCTGTGAGATGCCCATCGATACGGCGGTCTTGCTGAAGCTGCGGCTCCTGCATAGATGCGTGTACTCCTCGAGAACCCTTATCTGCATGCTTGTTCCTTCCGCCCCACATTGCCGGCACGGCTGGGATGTATATGCCAAACGTTTATAAACCTATTCCGCTTTGGAAAGGTTCATTCCGTCATTCTATTTTACCATTATGCAGTTCAGTAATACAGTCCACCCGATAACGGAAGGCGAATCCTCACGCATCCGTAGAGAAGTTTATGACCCAATGGTATAGAAAGGGGGCTGTATGGCAGGTTTATCCATCACACGTCGCAGTTTCGCCAAATTGGCGCTGGCGACCAGTGCATCCTTGATGGTCGCAGGGGGCGCTGGTCTTCGTGCTTTGGCCGCGGATGAGCTTGGAAGCGCACAGAGCGGCGGCGTGAAGCGCATCCGCACGTCTTGCAGAGGCTGCGGCAAGTACGAATGCGGAACATTCGTCACAGTGCAGGATGGGAAGGTCATCAAGATCGAGGGTGACACGTCGTATCCAGGGTCGCTGGGGAATTGCTGCGCCAAGTCGCAAAGTTCCATCCAGGCTGCGTATCATCCTGACAGGTTGCACTACCCGCTCATGCGCACCAAGCCCAAGGGGGAGGAGCCTGGCTGGAAACGCGTGACATGGGATGAAGCGCTGCAATCGTCGGTCGCAGGGCTCATGCAGGTGAGCGAGAAGTTCGGTATGGGTTCGATCCTCGCCACGATGGGCACCAGTCGTCTGTACGCCATGGACGCGGTCATCCTGGGTCTTTGCTTTGGCAGCATGACGTTCCTCGGCCCCGCCGAGGTCTGCAAGGGCCCGCGTACCGCCCTCCATCGCACCACCGATGGCGGCGAGCTCCACTTCTGCGAGAACGTCATCAGGCCCTATGTCTGCTGCCAGTGGGGCAGTGGCATCGAAGTCTCCAACTATGATGATGCCGGCCGTGTGCTGATCGACAACGCGATGTCAGCCACGAAGTACATCAACGTCGATGCACGCGTGTCCAACATGGCGAAGGAAGCGGATTATTACCTCAACGTCCGTCCGGGTACGGATGCCGCCCTCGCTCTCGCATGGCTCAGGCAGATCGCCGACAAGGAACTCTACGACGACCTGTATCTGCGCAGATGGACCAATGCCACCTTCCTCGTGTGCCCCACTGCTCCCAGGACCAACTGGGTGCGTGAGATCGAGCGATTCGAGCTGGGTATCGGCGAGAACCAATTCGTGAGCACGATCCTGCTCACTCAGGATCAGGTCGTCGAAGGAGGCAGCCCATTCCGCTTCATGGCATGGGATGAGATCAACGAGCGTCTCACCTATCTCGACTCCGAGACGGGTCTCTGGGAGGGTGAGACCTTCAATCCCAAATACGTTCCCGGTTCCGAGGACTACATCAAGCGTGCGGGAATCTGGGACGCGTATCCCTGGGAAGAAGCGAAGGGTGACTATATGTCCAAGGAGCAGCTGCGCACCGGCATGTCACCGCTCTTCGTTCCCGAGCCTTCGCAGTTCAACGGCATCTACCCGGCACTGTCGGGCAGTTACGAGGTCATGCTGCTGGACGGGAGCGTGCATACCGCGACACCGGTTTGGGATTACTTCTATGAGCACACATTGAAGGATTGGACCTTCGCGAAAGCGCAGGAGGTCTCGGGCGTGGATGCCTCCCTCATCGAGGAAGCGTGCATGACCTACGCCACGCGAGTCAATCCCGCGAGCGGCTACGGCAATGGTTGTGTCATCTATGCGGTGACCCATGAGCATACGGGAGAAGCGATCACCATCCTCCATGCGCTGCAAGCGATCGATGTCGTGCTGGGCAACACGGATATCCCCGGCGGCCATCGTGGACCGAGCCGTGTTCCCAATATCACGCCGGACCAGCATTTCACCTTCAAGGGCCCATCCTTCGACGGCGGAGGTGGCGCACCGCCCTCTCCTGAGGCGCTGGGTCGCTTCGCGAGCATCGGTGCCATGATCTTCCCGATGTTGGGTGCGGCGGATGCCTCCTACGCTTTCGACACGATGCTGAGTGACGATCCCTTCCCGCTCAGAGGCGGCATCACCATGGCGGGAGGTATCCTGAACCAGAGCAACATCACGACGGCATGGAACGCTTACTCCACGCTCGAATACGCAGTGAACATCAATCTCTGGCACGACCCCATCTCCGATGTCGCCGATGTCCTGCTCCCAGCCGCCCACTGGCTGGAAGTCGCCTGCCCGCGCACAACCCAAGGTGCGGGCGGTTATTACGGAGCGCTCATCAAATGCATCGATTCTCCCGGTGAGTGCATGTGGGACATCAATTTCTCGATCAACCTCTACAAGGCTTCCGGGCAGCCCTTCTGGCCGCCGCCACTGTTCCCCGATGCTCCCAATCCCTGGGCGGACAGCAGCTACACGCGCGAGTACGTACTCAGCACGACCGGTATGTCGTGGGCGGAGTTCAGCAGGGAGTTCCAGGAGAAGGGGTGGTTCGACAACCGCGTCACCAACAGGAATGGCTTCGGCACGGCCAAGCGTTATGAGACCGGTTGGTTCCGACTGCCGTTCGATGGGAAGCCGGGCTTCGTCACCCCCACCACACGCAACGAGCTTTGGATCACGAACCTTGAAGCACAGATGGGTGATATGGATGGTTTGCGTTGGGCGCTTCCCGCCTTCACGGAGCCCAAGTATTCGCCGGTGCGTACGCCGGACGTGTACGCGGAGTACCCCTACATCCTCTCGACCGGTCGTCGCATTCCCGTCTACTTCCACAGTGAACACCGTCAGCTGCCCTGGTGCCGTGAGGTCTGGCCCGTTCCCCGTGTCGAGGTCAACCCCGCCGATGCCAGCGAACTGGGCGTGGCGCAGGGCGATTGGCTGTGGCTTGAAAGCCCGTTCGGCAAGATCAGGCAGTGCGTGGATATCAGCGCTGCCGTTGCGCCCGGTCGCATGAACGCGGAACACACCTGGTGGTTCCCGGAGCTCTATGATACCCCTGGCAAGGGCTTCGATCTGTGCGGCTGCAACTGTTTGGTCGATGCCCATGCACAGTGTGCCGCGTGCGGCGCGCCCCAGTTGCGTGGCTATCTGATCAAGGCATACAAGGCGACACCCGAGAACAGCCCCTTCGGCAATCCGATCCCGTGTGGTGTCGATGGCACGGAGATCATCCATGATGCATCGGATCCCAGGCTCAAGGAATGGGCCATTCCGTGGAGCGAGGAGGCGAACCAGAGATGACCCAATATGCTATCGTGACGGATCTGAATCGTTGCGTTGGTTGCATGAGCTGCAACTCCGCATGCAAGTCCATCAACAGCGTCCCCATCGGCTCTTTCTGGAACAAGATACTGCGTATCGGCCCCAACCCCGCCTACGAGGGTGCGCAGTGGCCCGATGTCGACTGGTAGTACCTGCCGGTTCAATGCCAGCACTGCGCCAAACCCGAGTGTGTGAAGGTCTGCCCCACTGCTGCATCCCAGAAGATGGCCGACGGCACCGTCCAGATCGACAAGGAGAAGTGCATCGGCTGCCAGTTCTGTGTCATGGCTTGCCCCTATGGCGTGCGTTATCTGAACGAGGACGAACGCGTCGTCGAGAAGTGCACCCTCTGCGAGCAGAAGATCGCGCAGGGAGGATTGCCCCAGTGCGTGCAGGAGTGTGTGGGTATGGCGAGGTGGTTCGGTGACTTGGATAAGGGCATCAAGAGCTTCGAGGGCGTTGAAGAGGCCGATGGCAACAGGAGGGTCCTGGGCACGTACGTCAAATCCTTCTCCGATGCGGATGTCTACCATCTGCCCGACGTGGGCAACAAGCCCAGCTTCCGCTTCATCCTGCGCGGTAAGAAGTGGCAAGGCTAGGGGAGAGGAAGGGGATAAGCAATGAGTACTCAATGGCCTCTCGTCATCTTCACCCTTTGTCTGTGCTTCGCCGGCGGCCTGCTGTTCATGCAGAGCCTGATGGCCATCCTGGGCAAGGGTAGCGCCAAGTTCCAGAAGCTTGCCGCTATCGTCAACATCGCCGTCATCGTGATCGGTGG
>JAFRFV010000188.1 GCA_017434185.1 Coriobacteriales bacterium | reverse complement strand
TGCCCCACGATCATGCGGCTCTTGGCCGGGTCCATACCGAAGTCGCGGAAGATGCCCGCGATGGCGTCCTCGTTCTCGAGCAGCTTATAGAAGGCGTTCTTATCCTCCTTCTGGGCGGCCTTGTCGGCGATGAGGTAGATCTCGAGCGTGGCCATCTTGCTCTTGGCGAAGAGCGGGGAACCCGGAGCGAGCCACAGCCACCACAGGAAGTCCTGGCCGCGCTTGCGCTCCGCGGGATCGGTGGCGTTGAAGGCATCGCGCACGTAGCCGTCGATCGCGTCGTAGAGCGCGCGTCCTGCGAGCGTGCGGTCGAAGACGGTGCTCTCCTTCAGGCTGCCGTCCTTGTTCAGCGGCACGCAGGCGTGCAGAAGCAGCACGTCGCCATCGATCTTGTACATGCTGCCCTTATCCAGGAAGACCTTGATGTGGTCCTGCAGGCGCTCGTTGCCCAGGAAGGTCTCGACCAGGTAGTCCATCACGCGCGCCTCGTCCGGCGTCAGGCGATAGGGATCGGCGGGGTCGATCGTGGGGAAGACGGCGTCCTTCACGGGGTACACGGTGCCGTCGAGTTCGATGGTGCCGGCGGCGTAATCGATGTGATGCAGCAGGTCACGATGGTCGAGCTTGAAGCTGGGGTTGTCCGCGATCACCTGGTGCTCCACTTTGAACTGGATGTAGGCCATGGCCTTCTGCACCTTGCGGGCCTCGAGCAGGCCGGCCTCGTCCAGGTCCGGGCTGCCCTTGACGCCAAAGGCCACGCAGGGGTCGTTGGCATAGGTGCTCATGGCGAAGTCGACGAGCGGAGAGAGATCCATGCCGTAGGTCTGCGTGAGCACGTCCAGGTTGCCGTAGCGGGCGCAGATGCGCACCACGGTGGCGACGCAAGCGGGCTGACCAGCAGCGGCGGCCATCCACAGCATGTCGTGGTTGCCCCATTGCACGTCCAGGTTGTCCTGGGCTGCCAGCGCGTCCATGGCCTGATCGGGCGCGGGACCGCGGTCATAGATATCACCCACCATGTGCAGGCGCGCAGCGGGGTTCATCTCCGCCAGGATACGCGCGAAGGTGCGATGCTCGCCGTGGATGTCGGAGACATAGACCTGTGCGGCCTGGGATAAGGGCTGATTCATGGAGACACTCCTTCCAATCATGCGTGATGCGAACAGGATAGCACAGCCCCTAGCCTTCGCGACTGACGATAGCTTCGGCCTTCTTGACCATGTCATCCAGGTTCCAGAACGGCGAGAGATACACTCCGCTCAGATACGGGGTCACCGCGACCGCATCATCGCCGGGCAGATACGCGCCCACGCGCTCGAACGCACCCACGCATTCCCAGGTCGCCACATCGAAGACCATGCACAGCGAGGTTACGTCCTTGCCGTTGTCGACGAATACCAGCAGTCGGTCTCCCCCATCGTTCATGCGCGCGCTGTATATGGTGTCCGTGGCGGAGAAGTGCACGCGGCTGTTGCTGTTCTCGTAGCTGTGCAGCACCTCACCCGACGCGACATCGATGATGCGCAGCTCACCGGTCTCGCTGAACGCCAGCAGCAGCTCATGCCCCGCGGGTCCGCTCGTCAGCATCAGCCTGCAAAGCGCTTGGGGCAGCGCGCTCATCCCCACCGTCTCCGGCAGCACGTCATTCGCGCCCGCGTTGGGGTCGCCACCCTCGCTCAACTCCTGCGTGCGCAGGTCGAGGCTGTATCCTGTCGACCTGAGCACACCATCGTCACCCATCGAGAGCCTGCCCAGATCCTCGAAGCCGTAGCCCAGTGGCAGGTCGAAGTCATTCCAGGAGCCGCCCGCATCCACGTCCAGCAGCAGCACGCGCACAGGCGAGTTGTAGGCGCCAATGCCCAGACCGGCAATCATCTTCCCGTTGGGCGAACTCACCAGGCAGACACGGTAGACCAGGTCGTCCGTGCTGCCGGCCTCGACCATGGATGCACCGTTGGCGAAACGCAGCAGCATGAGACGCTTCAGGTCATCGTTGGACACCAGCACGAAACTGCTCTCGGCATAGCTGGCGCCCTGCGCGATCGCCCAAGCCACCGGGAATCCCACGTTGGCGCTGTAGACATCCTGCGTGTAGGTGAGCACACCGTCGTCGGTGCAGAAACATACGGTTCCATCGCTCAGCACCAAGCTCAGACAGACGTTGCTGTAGACGCATCCACCCCTGATGGCCCCGGGCAGCGTATGATGCCAGAGCAGCTCGCCGGTCTCCAGATTCACCATGGACAGTTCGTGCTTGCTGCCGATGATCGCACGATCGAGCGCCGCATCGAACAGGTCGACCTGGGCGTAGTACGAAGGCTCGCCATTCACCACCTGCAAGATCTTCTCCGCCTCCACCACCGTGGTGAAGCGCGGGTGCCAGTCGTCGTCGTGGGCGTAGACGCGCACGAACGAATCGCCTTCCATGTCGTCGCAGGCCATGAGCAGGTCATCGTAGGCGGAGAAGCGCAGCGCGTATGCCGTCATGACAGGTGAGAAGGGCAGCGCCTGAGGATGCTCGTAGGTTTCGCCGAAGTCGAGATCGCAGAAGTACAGATGCGCGGTATTGGATTCCGTGTCACGCACCACCAACGCCGCCAGATTCGCGTCGCGGTTCAGGGCGGCGGCAATGCAGTAGCGCTCCGTGCCATCGTCGAAGAGCTGCAGGTTGCGCACATCCTGCCCGGACTCGAGATCCGTCAGCAGAACGCTGCTGCCGGCGTTGTCCGTGTGCAGCAGCAGACCGCGCTCATGCACGACGGGATTGACCGCATCGTATCTCCCGTCACTACGCATGCGCAGCTGGAATCCAATGGTGAGCGTATTGATGTCCTCGCGCTCCCACAGGGTCTCACCGGTGCCGGCGGAATACATCGTGGCACCGGAGCCGCCCACAGCCAACAGATGCTCGTCGTCCACGAACTCGATGGTCGCTATGCTCTTCTGCCCGGAACTCCAGTGCTGCGCTCCAGTCGCGGCGTCGAAGACGCGCAACGTGCCATAGGCATCGAAGGTCGCGATGAGTTCAGCATTCGGGGATAAGTCCAGCCCCTCGATAGACGACTCCTGCCTGAGTGATTGCTCGAAATGCAGGACGTTCTTATCGTAGAGACCCAGCTCACTGGAGAGCGCGAATTCGGCAGCGGGCACGTAGGGTCGCTCGCCGCCCGGCCCGGGCAGAGCCTGCAGGGCGTATTCGAGCGCTCCGTTGTAGTCGCCTTCCTTGAAGGCGCTCTGCGACAGCGTGGAAAGAGCCAACGACTCGTTCCTTTGGGATTGCTCCAACTGCGCCTTGATCTGCATGTTGCGGTTGATGAGCATGCCTATGAACGCGGCCACCACCAAGCCCACGATCGCGAGCAGGATGGCGCTGCGACGCCTGCGATATCGCTGCTCACGGCGGTAGAGCGCATCGAAAGGACAGCCCACGAGCGATGCCAGGATGCGCAGGCTCTCGACCCGGAAGAGTTTCCAACGTTTGCGGTCGTTGTCCGCAAGGATGTTTGCGGCAAGGGGCTCGATGCCACCTTCCATGAGTTGGGGCGGGAAGGAGGTTTCGGGCAGACCATCGGCCAGCACCGCGAGAACGTGATCACGGTCGTGATGCTCGAGGAAGTAGCTTATCTCGCGCTCCACCCACTTGGACTTGGGCGTCTCGGGCGTGCAGACCACGATCAGGAACTGCGAGCGGTCCAGTGCTTCTTCGATATTGGCGGAAAGATTGCTGCTTATGGGCAGTTCGTCCTGGTCGCGGAAGACCAAGCCCAGCTTCTTCTGTCCATCCTTACGCAGGTCCTTGGGGATGATGAAGTGCTCGATGCGCTTGTGCAGGCGCTTGGCGACCTCCATATCGAGCGGCCTGTGCCGGTAGCTGATGAAGGCGATGTAGTTACGTTCATTCTCTATGACTGCCATCGTTGACCCCCAGCCCTGCGGCCCTCTCGGCTCTTATCCCTCTATTCCCGCCGCCTTCAGAAGGCGCGGAACCGCCAGTACGTTGTTGATGTCGATCTGCTTGTAGTCCACGTTGCGACCGGTGAGCGAGTTCTCGAGTTCCGACAACGCATCGAGCTCGTCCCAGGGGATCAGGCACACATGCTGTCGCGCCACGGTATCCTTGCCGATCTTGATGTTGGCGGGTTCGCCGGCTGCCTTGGCGGCCTGGTATCGGGCGCCACGCTCCTTGAAACGCTCGAGTGTCATGGGGTCGTAGCCCATGATGTACTGCGATGCACACCAGCGCAGATGCTCGGTCTCGCCCAGATTCTGCAGCATGGCCTCGCTGGGCTTCCACTCGCCCGCAAGCATCTGTGCGACACTGCTGCCGGCGGCATGCACGAAGGCGGGCGCGAAGTCCGCGGTGGCGCGCGAGCTGATGCGGCTCAGGTTGTCGCAGGCAAGCCACTTCTGCCATGGCGTGGCGGGACTCTGATCGTAGGTGGCGTTGGACAGGATGGCGGTGCGATCGATGCGCTGCGCGTCCAGCAGGTCCAGACTATGGATGTTGGTGCGCACGACAGGGCTGCCCACACTCTCCTGATAGCAGACACCGGCGCTGCCGCACTGCAGCACCAGTCGCAAGTGCTGTGACTGGTGACGGGCCAGGAAGAGCATCAGACGGTCGGCGAGTTCCTGGTTGAGGGTCTCATCCTCCGTGCAGATCGCGACCATCTTGACCGTGTCGAGATGCTGCTTGAGCCAATCGAAGAACACGCCACCCTGGAAGTTCGCGTTGTAACCCTTGATGTCGTAGTACTTGAAGATCTGGGGGCAGTCCGCCTTGAGATAGGCGGCTTGGTCGTCATACTCAGGGCTGAAGATGGCCGCGTGGAAGGTGCTGCCGGCGAACTGCGCGTTCATTACGAGCTCCTTCAAGACCGCCTGGCCCTGGGTTCCGAAGCCCAGGATGGCGCAGTAGAAATCCTCGAGTGCACGCCCGTTCTCGTCGAAGCGGACCAGCTTCCAGGGCGGACAGCTGCGGATAAGCGCACGCGCGGTGAGCGCGGCGACATCGTAGACGTTCACGAAACCGAAACCGTAAGTCTCGTTGCTGGCCTGCAGCAGCGGTGCGATGACCTCGACTTCACCGGGCAGGGTGATCTGCGTGTTCTGCGGATCGATGCCCATCTGCTCGAGCGACGCCTTGAGGTTGAGCGCGTACTCGAGGTTCTTGTCCTTGTGCGGATCCGTCGCGTAGACCGTGAGCTTGCGGGAACGCAGACGCAGGCGGCGCAGGAAGCTGATCTGCGACTTCACGGCGGCTTCGCCGGTCACGGCGCACATACCGGCGTTGTTGATCTCCGCCACCTTGGCAGGGTCGAGCTTGTCGGCAACGTACACCACCGACGCTGACCCCGAATCAACAGCGACCCTCTCGGCGCGGGGGCCGCTCACCAGGATGTCCTTACCCAGCGCGATGCTGTCATCATCGACGCCGAAGATGAGCACCAGATCGCCGCGCAGCGAGAGCAGCAGTCGCAGGTGACGTAACAGGGTGCTTCCCAGCGTCAGGAGCGCGGCGCTGGCCATGCTGTAGAAGGCCAGCAGGTGGATGACCCAGAAGATGACAACGCTCAGGTGGCTCGCGACTACCGAGGTTCCCCCGATGGCGGAAAGGTCGTTCACGCCCACGAACATGCGCAGCACGTTGATGCTCGTTCGGATGGCGGTGATGATCATGTCGCCGGTCGCCTGCCACAGGCCCACCCCGTAGTAATACAGACCGCCCACGACGGCGATCACCATGAAGATGGTGTTCACCTTGGCGGAGACCCTGGGCTTGAGGGCCAGATTCAGGATCATGGCCAGGAGCAGGCCCGTTGCGATGATGACGGCCAGAGCGGTCATGATGCTCCGTCCCTACAGGTCGTATTCGGGCTTGCAGGCGGTGCAACCTCCGCAGATGGACTTGGTGGCGCGCACCTTGAGCACGGCACCGTCCACCTTGAGCACCTCGATGGATGCGCCCACCGGCAGCGCATGGGGCACGCCGGGCGCCACAGCGCTCCACTCCTCGCGCTCGATGCGCACGCGACCCTGCTCACCAGCGGGGATCTCGCGACAGACGATACCGCAGTGGCCCACCAGACGGTTGACGCCCTTATCCGCATCCTCCTCGCGCGACGCCTTGAGGAAGAACGGGCGCAGGAAGAAGAACGCGAGCAGGGCGATGGTCAGGAAGATGACCACCTGCAGGATGACGCTGAGATCGGCCGCCTCGGCGATGGCGCCGCAGGCCGCGCCCAACGCGAAGGGCAGGAAGAAGAACTTCTTGGTGGCGAACTCGCCGATGCACAGCAGCGACGCCAGCAGGGTCCAGACCCAGAAGAATGAGAATTCCATGGTTCACCTCGTGTTTCGAGAGTCTAACCCATGGATTATACCACGTTGGACGGGCAACGAAAGCGCCCCGGGTGACCGGGGCGCTCGTGATCGCTCTCAGTATCGCTGTGTAAGCGGACTACTTGGAGGAAGCGGTGAAGGAGCTGATGACCTTGCCATCACCGTTGCGATACTCGAAATGCCAGGTGACACCCTGGACACCAGCAGCAGCTTCCATCTGCGCGATCTGGCTGCTGAGGCTTGCCTGCATGTCCGCAATGTTCTGATCGAGGCTGGCCTTCATAGCGGCGACCTGCTCGTCGTTGAAGGTCTGCTTGTAGGTCATGATCTGGTTGATCTGGTTGCCGGAGACGCTCATCTCGACATCGATGATATCGCCACCGGACTGCTTGATCTGCTTGACAGCGTCATCCCACTCGGACTGATGGGCCTTGAAGTAGTCCTCAAGGGTCATCTGGGCGACAGGGGCCTGCTGAGTGGTGGTCTGCTGGGTGGTGGTCTGCGGCTGATCGGGTGCGGGAGCCTGCTGCTTGCCGCAGCCGACGACGAACGCGAGGGTCGCGACCAGGGCAACGACGGCGAGAGCCAGAGCCGCCATCTTGCTGAACTTCATTTCTTTCCTCCTTGGATGCTGTGTACAGGACGTGCAAAGCGCAGTCTAACAGGTACCCGATGGCTTGTGAACGCCGAATCAGTACTTGTCACCCTGCGGTAGAACTACGGAACTAACCCTTCATGTTGACGCAGTGGACCTTGGTGCCATCGGCCAGGTAGTCCATGATGTGCTTCACGGCCATGGCGGCGCAGTTGTCCTCGGCTTCCTCGGTGGAGGCGCCCAGATGCGGGATGACGATGGCGTTCTTCATGGCGACGACCGCGGGGTTGGCGAAGTCGGTCACGTAGCGGGCGACCTTACCGGACTCGAGCGCGGCGGCCATGGCGGCATCGTTCACCAGCGTGTCACGGCTGAAGTTGAGGAACACGACGCCATCCTTCATGGCGGCGATCAGATCGGCGTCTATCATGCCCTTGGTGGAGGCCATGGCGGGAACGTGGATGGTGATGTAATCGCAGGCGGCGGCCAGTTCCTTGAGGTCGGCGGTGTAGCCCATGGTGGGGCTGATGGCAGCGGCCTTCTCGGGGGTCACGAAAGGATCGTAGCCGACAACCTTCATGCCCAGGGCCTCGGCGGCACCCACGACCAGCTTGCCGATGGCACCCAGGCCGATGACGCCCAGCGTCTTGCCAAAGATCTCGCCGCCGGCGAAGGCCTTCTTGGCCTTCTCCGCCTTCTTCCCAACCTCGGGGTCGCCGGCGTTGGCACGCACCCACTCGATGCCGCCCACGATGTCACGGGCGGCCAGCAGCATACCGGCCAGCACGAGCTCCTTGACGGCGTTGGCGTTGGCGCCCGGGGTGTTGAACACGGGGATGCCCAGCTCGGCCAGCTTGTCCAGCGGGATGTTGTTCACACCGGCACCGGCGCGGGCAACGGCCTTGAGCTTGGGAGAGAACTCCATGCTGTGCATATCGGCGCTGCGCACCAGGATGACGTCGGCGTCTTCGACCACGTCGGTGAGCTCGTACTCGTCACTCAACAGGGCGAGACCCTTCTTGGAGATGGGGTTCAAACAACAGACCTTGTACATGCTTTCTCCTTTCCGGATGAACAAGAAGGAGCGTCGCGAATCACGACGCTCCCCTGGATTCCCTTCTTACTCCACGCTGATGCGGGCGGTGTCCACCAGATGACGGTTGGCGCGGAAACGCATTGCCATCTCGTCGATCAGATACTGGTTGCCGGTGGCGGCCATCTCACGCTTGTAGAGCTCCTCCTGCCCGGGTGCAGCACTGCTGTAGACCATCTTGTAGTCCTCTTCCTCGGGTTCGAGCTCGTAGTGACGCGCCCACGCATCCAAAGCGAAGCCCTGGACCAGCTGCTCGCGGGCCTGGAACATGAGCATCATCATGAACTGCTGCTCGTCGACGTTGTTGTTCTTGATCCATTCGGTGCGGTTGGTGCCCTGGGCTTCCAGCTGGGCATCGAACTGCGCGGCCAAATCGCCATAGACGATCTCGAACAGGTCGTCGGGGATGGAACCCACCAGACGCTTGCCAAGCTCGCTGGCGCAAGCACCGGCCAGCTGATCGTCGTATTCGGCGCCACGCAGACGACGCAGCTCGTCGCGCATGCGGTTCTGCAGGTCCTCGACGGTCTCGCAACCCTCGACGTTGTCCTTGACCCAGCGATCGGTGATGGCGGGGACGACCTTCTTGCAGATGGCCAGCACGGTGGCGGTCACCTGGTATTCGGCATCGTACTGCTTGCCGTCCTTGTCGGGCACGGGAGCGGGGGCGGTGAAACTGAACTCCTTGGTCTCCCCCACCAGCATGCCGATGATGTTCTTGTCGAACTGCTCGGGCATGAGACCCTGACCCACGATGTAGCTGCGCTTATCGGATGAAAGATTGCGCACCTTCTTGCCGTTGCAGACGGTCTCCATCTTGATCTCGATGTTGTCACCGCTGATGACCTTCTTGCGTGCACCGTCGGCGACCATCTGGCTGGCGCGCTCGGCGAAGGAGGCCATGGCACCCTGCAGGTCGGAGTCGCTGATCTTGAACTCCGGCATCGTCACCTCGACGGGGCTGTAGTCACGCAGCTCGTACGTGGGCTTGGTGGTGCACAGGATGCTGAAGTCGTACGGCTTGCCCATGACCACGGGCCAGTCGCTCTGGCACTTGTAACGGCCGATGAGGCACAGCTTGTGCTCGGTGATCGCGAAGGGCGCGATGCGGTCCATGATGGTGTCCTTGAGCACCATCATGTACTCACCGAAGTCCATCTTGTCCAGCAGCAGACGCTTGACGTCGCTCTTGGCATCGACCTTGATGTTCTTCTGGTAGGCCATCATGATGTGGGCCTGCTCGATCTCCTTCTCCACTTCCTCCTTGCTCAGGTGGACGTAGATGCGCTTCTTGTTGATGCCGGTGTCGCGCAGGGTGTATTCCATGATCTCTCTCTTTCTTTCAGGTACGCAGGGGATAAGCGCCGCTATCCGTTAGCAGCAACCGCCACAGTCACAGTCAGGACCGCAGTCGCCGCCCGCACAACCGGCGCAGCCGCCGCCCATGGGATGCTGTTCCTGGGGACGGGGCACCCTGTAGATGGTGGCCTGCTGGGCCAGCCAACGACCGGCCTTCATGCGGCGGGCACTCTCGAGCACGGTGTAGAGCTGACCGGCATCGCGGAAGCTTTCCAGGATCTCCTGCTCGTGACCGGGGCCCATCTGCTTCAGGACATAGTTGATGTCGTCGTCGGTGAGCTCCTGGCCGATGTGATCGAAGACGGCATCGAGAGCGAGGTCCTGACGCAGGTTGGCGCGGGCCTCCTGGGACATCTGCTTGTCGAAGTCCTTGGCACTCATGCCCATCTGCTGGAAGTAGTCGTCACGGGAGATGCCGCCGCAGCGCTGGTTGAGGAACATGTCGAACTCCTCGTAGAGGCTCTTCTTGGTGGCCTCCAGCAGCGGGATGGGGATGCGCTCGACGATGCGGTCGGCGATGGCCTTGGCGCACTCGTCGGCGGCGGCCTGCTCGAGGTACTGATCCGGGACGTCATCGAAGACGGTGACCATCACGGGGTCGTAGCTGCGCAGCGTCATCTTGGGACGCGGATACACGTCCATGTCGAACTCGAAGGGCTCGCCGGCGACGACATTGGTCTTGGCCGTGTACTCCGGGCTCAGGATGATGTCGATGTCCACACCGGTCACGATGTGGGGACCGGCGGAGGTCATGACGATCTTGTTGCAGAAGGCCTGGTAGGCTTCCTCGCCACCCACGGACTCCTTGATGGCGTCCTCGAAGGTGAAGCCCTCCTTGGGCTCGATGTACTGCGCGAAGTTGGCCATGGCGGCGTTGAGCGCGCCCTGGGTCTCGTCGGCATCCACGATGACGTGGAAGCGGACGACGTCCTGGGAGACTTGTTCACTGGTTACTTGCATGGATCGATGAACCCCCTTAATCGAAAAGCTCGGTGGAGAAATAACGTTCGCCCGTATCGGGCAGGATGGTCACGACGCGCTTACCACGACCCAGCTGGCGGGCCATGCGCAGCGCAGCCGCGACGTTGCTACCGCTTGAGATGCCGCACATGAGACCCTCTTGGGAAGCCAGCTTACGGGAGGTGTCCAACGCTTCCTCATCGGAGATTATACAGATGTTCTCGTATATATCCATATCGAGGTTGGCGGGGATGAGACCATCGCCGATGCCCATCTGCAGATGAGTTCCGACGCCACCACCGGAGAGGATGGCGGCGTTCTCCGGCTCGACCGCCCAGATGACGATGTCCGGATTCTGGCTCTTCAGGACCGCACCCACACCGGAGAGTGTGCCACCGGTGCCCACGCCGGAGCAGAAGCCGTCGATGGGGCCTCCCACCTGCTCGAGGATCTCGAGCGCGGTGTGGAACTTGTGGGCCTTGGGGTTGTCCGGGTTCTCGAACTGCTGCGGCACGTAGACGTTCGGATCCTCCTTGGCCATGCGCATGGCGGTCTGCAGACACTCGTCGATGGCCTTGCCGATGTCGCCGTCATCATGCACGAGCACGAGCTCGGCACCATAGGCCTTGATGAGCTTGCGGCGTTCCGCACTCACGGAATCCGGCATGATGATGCGCACCTTGATGCCCCAGACGGCACCGCACAGCGCCAAGCCTATGCCCTGGTTGCCGCTGGTGGGCTCCACGACGATGGTCGTGGCGGGGTCCACATCGCCACGCTTGATGGCGGCCTCCAGCATCTGGTACGCCACACGTGTCTTGATGGAACCGCCGATGTTGACGCCTTCGTACTTCACCAGCACTTCCGCGTCATCGGGACCCACCAGTTTGTTGAGGCGGATGATAGGCGTATGCCCCATAGCCTCCAGAACGTCGTTGTAGATCACTGGTCGTTTCCTTCGTGATGGTCATGGTCATCCACGCGCCTGGGCACGTAGAAGAATCATTATATACGATAAGTGCTTACGATATAACGTTTTCCCGCGAATCGTTTGTTGCGGGCGGGAGGGGAGGCGATGCGCTTATCCCCCGATAAGTGCGCAACAAAGATGGATACTTGCGCTCGCGCCTCGTGTTGTGCATATCATTTCACATGCATAAACGGCGGTCCGGCAAGGGGATCGTCGAGGAGAGAGATAGGACTGATCATGGCTGAACTTGCAACGCGTAGTAAGTTCTCCAACCGCATGGCGTTCATCCTGGCAGCCGCTGCCAGCGCCGTCGGTTTGGGAAACCTCTGGCGCTTCCCGTACTTGGCCGCCAAGTACGGTGGAGGCACTTTCCTGCTGGTATACCTGCTTCTGGTGGTGACCTTCGGTTTCAGCCTCATGGTCGCGGAGATCGCACTGGGTCGTAAGACCGGCCTCTCCGCCGTGGCCGCCTACCGCGCTGCCAACAAGAAGTTCGCTTGGCTGGGTTGGCTCACTGCCGCAATCCCCTTCATCATCACGCCCTACTACTCCGTCATCGGCGGCTGGGTGACCAAGTACATGGTCTCCTACGCCACCACCCCCGCAGCGGATATCGCCGCCGACGGTTACTTCACCGGCTTCATCCTGAGCTCCGGTCCCTCCACCTACATCTGGTTCCTGGTGTTCTTCGCCTGTGTCGCCCTGGTCGTCACCTTCGGCCTCAAGAGCGGCATCGAGCGCTCCAACAAGGTGCTCATGCCCCTGCTCATCTTCCTGGCCGTGGCGATCTTCATCTACGTCATGACCCTGGACGGTTCCGGCGCCGGCCTCAAGTACTACCTGGTGCCCAGCTTCGAGAACTACCACAACGTCGGTGACTTCGTGCAGCTGCTCATCGCAGCCATGGGTCAGATGTTCTTCAGCTTGAGCTTGGCCATGGGCATCATGATCACCTACGGTTCCTACTTCGAGAAGCATGAGAACATCGAGAAGAGCGTCCGCACCATCGAGATCTTCGATACCGGTATCGCCTTCCTGGCCGGTCTCATGATCATCCCCGCCATCTTCGCTGTGAGCGGTGACGGCAGCGCCGTTGCCACGCACGCCGGCCCGGGCCTCATGTTCGTCGTCCTGCCCCAGACCTTCGCGACCCTGGGTGTCGCCGGTCGCATCATCGGCTTCGTGTTCTTCGCCCTTGTGTTCTTCGCGGCTCTCACCAGCGCCATCTCGCTCATGGAGACCTGCGTGTCCATCGTGCAGGATCAGTTCAAGACCAGCCGCAAGACCGCGCTCATCAGCGCCTTCGCCGTGGTCGCCCTCATGGGCATCGTCGTGAACATGGGCTACAACGTGTGGCTGGGTGCCGATCCCATGCACACCATCTTCGGCACGCCGTATCAGGCCAACCAGATCCTGGACTTCCTGGACTTCATGTCCAACACCGTGTTCATGCCCATCGCCGCTCTGTTCACCTGCATCCTGGTGGGTTGGGTCATCAAGCCCAAGGCCATCATCGACGAGGTCGAGGAAGGTGGCGTGGTCTTCAAGGCCAAGGGTCTGTTCAGCGTCATGATCAAGTACGTCGCCCCCATCTTCACCGCGATGATCCTGGTGGGCTACATCCTGAACACCTTCGGCGTGATCCACCTGTAGGCGTGATCACGGGATCCCGTGGGGATTCCGCAGACGTTACGCAACGCGGCCATTACACTTGGGGCCCTTGGAACATCCAAGGGCCCCATTGTTTGCTATAGTGCCAATGGCAGTCCTTATCACCCGTCCCCTTTGTGAAGGCAGCAAGTCAACCGTGGAATCGCTCGTGCTCGTATTGTTCCTGCTCGCCGCCGTGCTCCTGAGCGCGGTGCTGGAGCAGGTCATCCCCAAGGCGTCCAGTCCGCTCATCCAGATCGCGCTGGGCATCATCATCGCGCTCTTCGCCACGAGCCAGATCACGGTGAACCTGAACACCGAGTTCTTCCTGGTCATGTTCATCGCGCCGCTGCTGTTCAACGAGGCCAAGCGCGCGGACAAGTCCATGCTGTGGAAGAACCGCTTCAGTGTGGCCTCGCTGGGTATAGGGCTCGTGGTGGTGATCACTCTGATCGTGGGCTTCGTGCTCAACCTGCTCGTGCCCAGCATCCCGCTGGCCGCCGCCTTCGCGCTGGGTGCCGCGCTGGGCCCCACGGACGTGGTGGCCGTGCAGTCGTTCAGCAAGTCCGGGCGCGTGCCGGAGCATCCCCGCAGCGTGCTCGAGGGAGAAGCGCTCATCAACGACGCGAGCGGTGTCGTGAGCTTCCAGTTCGCCATCGCCGCCGTCACCACCGGCGCCTTCAGTCTGCTCGATGCCACGTTGGAGTTCGCGCTCGATTTCTTCGGCGGCATCCTGGCTGGCTTGCTGCTGGGCCTGTTGCTGCGCTTCTGCGTGCAGAAAGTGCGCGATATCGGCCTGGAGAGCATCACCTTCCATGTGCTGCTGGAGATCTTCACACCCTTCATCGTCTATCTGGCGGCCGAGGCCATGCACGTGAGCGGCATCCTGGCCGTGGTCGCAGCGGGTCTGGTGGGCGTGATCAACCCCCGCAGCACCAATCCCAACATCTCCCGCATGAACATCGTCTCGAGCAGCGTGTGGCAGGTGATAAGCTTCGCGCTCAACGGCGTCGTGTTCGTGTTGCTGGGCACGCAGCTACCCGGTGCCATGACACGCACCTGGGAGGATGCGAGCATAGGCAACTGGGACCTGCTGCTCTACATAGGCATCGTGCTGGTGCTGATCGTGGTGGTGCGCCTGCTATGGACCATGGCGATGGAGGCGGTGCTCGCACGACGCGAGGGCGGGCGTTTCGACCGCGAGAGCTTCCGCGATGCGGTGATCATGACCCTGGGCGGCGCCAAGGGTACCGTCACGCTGGCGGTCATGTTCACCATCCCCGTGTTCATGAGCACGGAGCCCTACATCCAACGCTTCCCTCAGCGTGACCTGCTCATATTCATCGCCTGCGGCGTGATCGTGTGCACGCTGCTCATGAGCAACTTCCTCACGCCGCTCTTCCTGCCCAAACCGCGCCGCGAGAAGGGCAGCACCAGCAGGATCGAGACCGAGACGCTGGCGAAGATCGACATCATGCGCAGCGTCATCGAGGACCTGGCCGCCAGCCAGAACGAGAAGAACGAGATGGCCGTGCAGGCGGTCATCCGCGACTACAACGAGCGCATCAACGCCATCAAGGACAACCACGGCATGACGGAGGAACCCGACAACAGCCTGCGTCTGATGGTGCTGGAATGGGAGCGCCTCTACGTGACCCAGCTCATCATGGACAACGAGGTGAACGCCTACACCGGCTACCAGTACATCAGGAGGTTGGCGCGCCACCGCCGTCTGTTGGAACGCGGACGTGGTGGACTCCCGTTCAAGAGCCGCATGCTGCGTTGGCGCAATTCACTGCGCAGCTTCTGGCAGAGCCTCTCCAAGGGCATGCACCTGGGTGACACCGCCGAGCGCAATGCGGAGTTCAGGGAGCTGCAGATCGCATCCGGCGAGAACGTGATCATGCTGCTGCAGGAGATGCTCGCGGACCCGGATTCGAGCGTACCCACGGAAGAGGCGAGCGTGCTGCTGATGGAATACCAGGACCTGGTGCGCAAGCTGTCGAGCTCACGTCCCAGCATCACCGCCATCACGCGAGCGGAGAACCAGGCCGACGAGATCCGCTTGAAGGGTTATCGCAAGGAGCTCGAGCTCATCCAGCAGATGTTCGACGAGGGTCGCCTGAGCCGCGGCACCGCCAACAAGATGCGCGACAACGTCTATCTCATGCAGATCGACCTGGAAAGCGAAGTGCGATAAGCGCTCACAGACGCGCGATCACACTCGCCGCGTTGAAGTGCAGCTCGCCTGCGGCGACGAGTGCATCGATCGCGGGCACGGTGGCGACGCGTACATCGGGCGTGACGCCCATCGCGGGATCGAGCTCCTCCCCCTGCGTGATCGTGATGCCTTCCGCGGGGAAGCCGGTTTCTTCGAGCATTCCGCGCAGTTCATCCGCCGTGAACGAGGCCTGGATGCTGTTCGCGATACCGCGTGCGGACTCACGCAGCTCCGCGGGCACAGAGGCACTGGCGAGTGCGACATCAAGGTTGAGTACGCCGCCCTCGTCGAGCGTGTACTCGACCGTGCGCAGCACCGCGGCGGGAT
>JAFRFV010000187.1 GCA_017434185.1 Coriobacteriales bacterium | reverse complement strand
GTCACCACCGTAGCACTTGGCCAACACATCCTTACGCACGGCCTTGACGGTCTGGCGGGACAGGATGCGACCGCCGATGGCAGCCTGGATGGGGATGTCGAATTGCTGGCGCGGGATGAGTTCCTTCATCTTCTTGCAGAGCACGCTGCCGCGCTCGTAGGCCTTGTCCTTGTGGACGATGAACGAGAGCGCATCCACGGTCTTGCCGGAGAGCAGGATGTCCAGGCGACAGAGATCGGAGGGCTTGTAGCCCAGGAAGTCGTAATCGAGGGAGGCGAAACCCTTGGTGCGACTCTTGAGTTGATCGAAATAGTCCATGATGAGCTCGGAGAGCGGCATCTCGTAGTGCAGCTCCACCGTGCTCACGCTCAGGTACTGCATGTCGACGAAGGTGCCACGACGGCTCACGGTCAGATCCATGACGGCACCCACGTAGTCAGGCGGCACCAGGATCTTGGCAGTCAGATAAGGTTCTTCGATATGGTCGATCTGCCCCGGATCGGGCATATCCTGCGGGGAATGGACGACGATCATCTCGCCGTTGGTCTTGAACACGTGGTATTCCACACTGGGAGCGGTCGCGATGAGATCGAGGTTGAATTCACGCTCGAGGCGTTCCTTCACGACCTCCATGTGCAGCAGACCGAGGAAGCCCACGCGGAAGCCGAAACCGAGCGCGTGGCTCGTCTCGGGGGTGTACACCAGAGCGGGGTCGTTGAGCTTGAGCTTCTCGAGGGCGTCGCGCAGGTTGGGGTAATCATCGCCGTCGATGGGATACACGCCGGTGAAGACCATGGGTTTCACTTCGCGATAGCCCGGAAGCGGCGTATCCACTCCGCCCTTGGCCAGGGTGACGGTATCGCCCACCTTCACCAGGGACGGATCCTTGAGACCGGTGATGAGATAGCCCACTTCACCCACGCCCAGGCAATCGAGCGGCATGTTGAAGGGGCTGCGCACGCCCACTTCCTCCACGTCGCAGACCACCTGCGACTGCATGAGCAGGATGCGCTGGTTGGCGCGGATCGTACCATCGACAACGCGGATAAGCGCGACGACACCGCGGTAGGAATCGAAGTAGGAATCGAAGATGAGGGCTCGCAGGGGAGCATCCTCATCCCCCACCGGAGCGGGGATGTTGCGTACGACGGATTCGAGCAGTTCGTCGACGCCTTGACCGGTCTTGGCACTGGTGAGCACCGCCTCATCGGCGGGAATGGCCAGACCTTCCTCGATCTCACCGCGAACGCGGTCGGGATCGGCGGCGGGAAGGTCGATCTTGTTGATGAGCGGGATGATCTCGAGGTTCGCATTCATCGCCATGATGGCGTTGGCGACGGTCTGCGCTTCGACACCCTGGGTGGAATCGACCACGAGCACAGCGCCCTCGCAGGCTGCCAGCGAGCGGGAGACCTCGTAGGTGAAGTCGACGTGACCGGGCGTGTCGATCAGGTTGAACTGGTAGGTGTTGCCATCCTTG
The DNA here is from genome assembly GCA_017434185.1 of Coriobacteriales bacterium. GTDB lineage: Bacteria > Actinomycetota > Coriobacteriia > Coriobacteriales > RUG844 > RGIG2431. Next base: position 70,619 of record JAFRFV010000187.1, on the reverse strand, counting down.
GAATCGAACATGACGCGTACGGCCTGGCTCTTGATGGTGATCCCGCGTTCGCGTTCGATGTCCATGCTGTCCAGGAGCTGATCGACCATGTCGCGCTCGGACACCGTGTGGGTGAGCTCGAGGATGCGATCGGCCAGAGTGGACTTGCCGTGATCGATATGCGCGATGATGGAGAAGTTACGTATGAGCCGCGGGTCGTATGGCATGGTGGGTCGTTACCGGCTGAAAGCGCTTATCCCTTGAGGGAGAGATTTCCGTCGAAGTTGCTCGTGGCACTGGGATCGACCACGATGATCTGGGACGTGGGCGTCTCGTCCTTGCCTGCGCAGATGGCCCAGGTGCCCTGATCGAGCTTCACCTGCACCGTCTCGCCAGCCTTCGCGGTCCTGTGCATGGGGGAATAGGGCACGAAGTGGCTGCCGTCGTCCTTGGTGAAGATGACCTGGCACACGCTGAAACCGTCGTTGCCGCTCACGGTCACGTTGATGACACCATCGTTGCTGATGAGGGCGCCAGCGGGATTGGAAACGTCAACGATGGGCTTGGCTTCGCTGTGGCACTTGACGCAGTCTTCCTTGTTGGGAATGACCTGATGGTACTTGGAGCAAGCGGAAAGCAGCATGACGCAGGCTGCGCAGAAGAGAGCGACGAGGATGACGCGACCGAGCTTCTTCATGGATGGCCTCCTGTTGGAGCGTGTTTGATATGTTGATGAAAGTCTAACGCAAAACGGCCCTGCGGCAAATGACCAAGGGGCCGGATAACAGGGAAGAGGCCCAAAGGCCTCTCCACGTCACTCTCGTTCACGGGATGGATCGAAGCGGCGTCGCATGCGGATACGCCACAACCGATCCGATAGGGCGGCAGCCCCCAGCATATGAGCTGCCGTCCCGGATGGATCTACTTGATGGTGTTGGCCAGCTTCATGACGCCGGACTTGCGGTTGGCAGCCTGGTTGGCATGGATGATGCCCTTGGAGGCAGCCTTGTCAAGCAGACGGCAAGCAACCTGGGCCTGCTTCTGGGCTTCCTCGGCGTTGCCAGCCTCGACGGCGGCGCGGACACGCTTGACGGCGGTCTTGAGCTCGCTCTTGGCAGCCCTGTTGCGGATGCGGGCCTTCTCGGCGGTGATGATGCGCTTCTTCTGACTCTTGATGTTAGCCACTGTTCTTGTTTCCTCTCGTGAACTCTTGTCCCTGTGTCGCAGTGGGGCTGCTACACGAACCGTGCAAGTCTAACATAGCAACGCTGGATTGTGTATACGCTCTTTCGATGAGCATTTACCTTACCGGTTATCGGTCAAGACATGGATGGTTCAAGCGCGTTTCACGCCCAAGCAGGTGTCGAGGGTCCAGAGTTCTAGCTGGAGGCGCTGGTCACTGCCGGACTTCATGGCCATCTCAGCCTGTGCGGCGCGATCGAGGGCGTCCGCCAGCTCCTCTTCGCTGAAACGTGCGGCACAGGAACGATGCGACCGTACCTGCCAGTCCTTCTTGCCCAGTTGCTCGGCGAGGCGCCAAGCCTCTCCCCTCTTCTCGAGCGACTTGGTGATCATGAGCTCGCGTATGCGCGTGACACTGAGGGAGAGCAGACCCAGCCACGATTGGTCGTCCATGCGATCGAGAAGACGGAGGCATTCCTGCGCGTTGCGGTTCGCGAGTGCATCGGTGAAGGACCAGGGCTTGGCCTGCGTCGTGCGCGTGACCATGCGGTCGACGTCCTCGACGCCTATGCGGTTGCTGTCGTGCAGTGAGGCGGCGAGTTTGGAGAGCTCGGCATCCAAACGCACCGTCGATTCGCCAACATACGAGATGAGAAGGTCGATCGCATCCGGAGCGATGCTCGCTCCATAGGTTTGGGCCATCCTCTGCACGAGCAACGGGAGTTCCTTGCGGCTCTTGGGCGCACAATCGATGATGCACTTGGGGTAGTTCTTCTCAACCGCCTTGTAAAGGGCGCTGGTCTTGGGGAGCTTGACGGCGACCAGCGCCAGAACGGTGCTCTCGCAAGGAGACTTGAGATAGTCGGCCAGCGCCTTCTGGTCGTCCTTGGGGAGCTTATCCACATCCTTGACCATGACCAAACGGTAGGGAGAGAGAAAGGGCAGGGTGTTGCAGGAAGCGATGATGTCATTCGCGCTCGCACTGCTTCCCAGGAAGTTGTCGCTGTTGAAATCGATGTCACCCATGTCCTGGAAACGCTTGAGCAGGCGCTTGACCATCGCCTCGCGCTTCAGGTCGTCCTCACCGTGGATGAGGAAGACGGGATCCATATGTCCATCCTTGGCTGCCATGCAGTGGCTCTCCTTTCATCATGGGCCCATGGTATCACAGCGAAGGCTGACGGACGCGGATGCGAAGGTGACTGTCAGGTCGCCCATCATGTCCGTCCTGCCAACCGTCACCCCTGCATCCTCCAACAGTGACAACACGTTGGGGTCCGGGTGCCCGTAGTCGTTGTCGCGCCCCACGCTTATGAGCACGCAGTGGGGATCCATCTCGCGCAGGGTATCCCGATCGATTGACACGGCGGAACCGTGATGCCCCAGTTTGAAAACGTCGACGCAGGAGAGGTCGTATGCATGCTCGGGCCTCTCGAGCGTCTCCGCTTCCGCATCACCGGTCAGGAGGACCTGGGCATCCCCTGTGCCATCCGAGTCAGCATCCACGTCTACGAAGAGGATGAGACTGTCCTGGTTGTCGCCTTCATCCGTGAGCTCGCTGGGCCCGAGCATGGTGATCTCCATGTGTTTGAGCTTCAGACGCTGTCCGACGTGCATGGGATGGATCCGGTCGTCATCGAAGAGAGGAAGGATGACATCATAGGCCGGGAAGTCCCGGTCGAGCATCGGACCGGGCATGATGAGTTCATCGATCGTGACGGCTCCGCGCAGGCGGACGATACCCCCATAGTGATCCTCATGGGGATGCGTGATGATGAGGCAGTCGATGTGGCGTACGTGCTGCCTGGCCAGAGCCTTCAAGAGGGCATCGTCCATGGGCCCGGCATCGATGAGGACGGTTCGTCTTCCGTCGCGGATCAGGATCGCATCACCCTGACCGACATCAAGCACGATCATGCGCGGGCTCAGCGGCAGGATGGGGACACATGCGAGGGCGAGCGCTGCGCTGCAGATGGTGACGGAAGCCCATTGCGCCCTTCTCCTGCTGGGCTGCGGCCAGAAGAACCATAGAGTTGCTGAGAGGATGGTCATGCACAGCAACGCCGTGCCTTGGTCGCAGCAGATTGGGAGATTGCTGTTGGGGATAAGCGCGAGAAGGGATGCGATACGCGCGATGAGCCCTCCAAGGAACAGAGGAAGCGCCATGAGCACTGATTGCATTGACGGGATGATGAGGCAGATGGGCAGCATGATCAGGCTGGCACCCAGCGTGACGCTGAGCAAAGGGGCGATGATGAGATTGGATACAGGCGAGAGAAGTGGTAGGCAGGAGAACCCGCTCACGATCAGGGGCATGGTCGCCCCTTGTGCGGCGAGTGTGACAGCCAGGGGGTTCGCAAGCCCCTGCATGCTTTTGGGGGTGAGACAGAGGATCCAAGCCTCCAGATAACGGCTGAAGCAGATGATGCCCAGGACCGCGCAGACGGAGAGCCTGAAGGAGAAGTCGAAAGCGGTACTGGGGTCCTGCCCCAAGAGCAGCATGATGGTGAGCGCGCAGGATGAGAGAGGATCCCTACGACGTTTCGCTCGCTCCGCGAAGGTTCCCGTTATCGCCATGATGCAGGAGCGGATGGCCGAGGTCTGCAAGCCGGAGAGGAAGACGTAGGTGATCAAAGCGAACGAGAGGAGGACTGCCTTGACCCCTTTGCCCATGCGCATCTTCTCGAACGCCCATGACATCAGTGCCGCGACGATCACCAGATGCGTTCCGGAAACAGCGAGCATATGCGAGAGACCGCAGATCCTGAAATCCTGTTGCAGATCGCTCTGTCGTATGAGCGACCTGTCGCCCAGGTCGATACCCAGAAGGAGAGCCGCTCCATCGCTTCGCCAACCGCCACCGTCCACCCCATCTTGAACGATGATCCCGCGCATACGTTGACGCATTCGACCGGAAAGGCCCTGCGGGCCACTCCGCCATGTTCCCGTCGTGACGGCACGGAGTCTGACACTCCCGAATGAGCCCTCGCGATGCTGACGATGGCCCAAGTCGTCGCATGCGGGCGTCCTTATCTCGCCATAGGCGCTGAATCGCATGCCGCAGGGAAGAGGCTCGATCCCAACTGGCCAATAGAGGCGCAGAGGGTAACGACTACCGTCGTCCAAGATGAGCGCGCCATTGGAATAGGCGCCATAGCTTCCCTGCTGGGCATCGCCACAGACAAGGAATACATGTTCACCTCCGGGAAGCGTTCCAAGCCGCTGTACGCCTGATGCCCACCATCCCCAGTATGCGGCTCCGCTCAAATAAGCGCATGCGACCGACAACAGCAGAGTCGCCGCGGACGAGCGCACTGTTGTGGGAAGCCGGCTGACAACGAATGCCAAGGGTAACAGGGAGACGGCAGGTAGTAGGATCCGAAGGACATCCGGCCCTTCGAGCCCATCGTGATATGAAGTCCAGAACATGCCTTCCACGAACAGGAGCGTGCTGAAGAACGCCGCCATGGCGATGAGCATGAAGGGGAAGCTGGGTCGCAGGGAGGCCCGTGTGCTCTTCTGATCGCCCTTGACCAGTGCTTCAGACACAGATCATGTCCTCTATCTGCGCGAACTTGGCACTGCCTATGCCCGGTACCCTCTGGATATCCTCCTTGCTCTTGAAGGGACCGTTCTTCTGTCTATCCGCGACTATCTTCCGGGCGGTCGCCTCCCCTACACCGGGCAGGGTCTGAAGCGTTGTCTCATCAGCTGTGTTGATGTTGATGGGAGATGCGGCGCTGGGCGCCTGTACACCGGTTCCGGTCTCGGCCTGCGAACTCGGCACCCAGATGAGTTCCGCATCCTGGAGGGGGCGCGCCAGGTTGATCTGCGTCGTATTCGCATCCTGCGTGAAACCGCCCGCCGCATCGATCAGATCGATGATGCGACTTCCCTGCGGGAGTTCGTAGACACCCGGACTCCGCACCTCCCCGCTCACACAAACGACCATCCGCTCCTGTTCCCGTTCCTGTTCGAAAGGAGCGGTTGTCCATTCATCCTCGGGAAGCTCCATCCGCTCCTCCGGTTCCAAGGCTGTAGCAGGCCAGAAACGGAGCAGCAGGATGACGACGAGCACACATGAGAGGAGCGCGAATGCGAGCAGGAGCTTCCTGTCCACCTGGTAGATTCCCGTTCTCCTGAGAAAACGTTCAACGGCGCCCAAGCGCTCATGTCTCTTCTGTGACATAACGACCACCCTCCGCATCAACAGCCATTCGAAGACGATGATACGGATGCGGTCTGAAAATAATCACGAAGGATCTGAATCCGAAGAGGGTTGTTTCCAACCTGAATCTGATCCCAGTCTTAAAAGTCTTCTCCGTGAACGGCAAGAAAGCAGATGATCGAACTGGATCAGTGCCTCATGCGATAACCGAGGCAATCGAAGACAGTGATCTCGGCATCCTGCACGATGCTCTCGATCCATTCATCGGTGGGCAGCTGTGACCAAGCCTCACGCACTTCGCGAAGGTCCGCATGGGTCTCCGGGTTGCGGGGCATGAAGAGCGTACAGCAATCGGACTGGTTCTGGATCGAGATCTCGTAGGTACCCAGTGCCTTGGCCTCGCGGATGATCTCCTGTTTGTCGGAACCGATGAGTGGGCGCAGGACGGGCATGTCGACGGCGTCATCGGTAGCCCAGATGTTGTCGAGGGTCTGGGAAGCGACTTGGCCCAGACTCTCCCCTGTGACGAGCGCCTTGGCCTCTTCGATGGAAGCGATGCGTTGGGCTACGGCGAACATGAGCCTGCGGTACATGATCACACGCAGCTTGCCGGGGCATCGGGCAGCGATCGCACGTTGGTAATCGCCGAAGGGGATCACGTAGAGACGTGCGATTCCGCCAGCGGGTGCGAGGGCGTCGATGATGTCACGCACCAGATACTCGCTCGAATCGGACGTTTGAGGACGACCGGAGAAGTGGACACAGATAGCCACGGCCCCGCGCTTCACAATGCGCCAGGTCGCCACGGGTGAATCGATACCGGCGGAGAGCAGTGTGACCACTCGACCGCCTGTTCCAACGGGCAGGCCTCCCACGCCCTGCAGCGCACGGGCGAAGATGTAGGCGGAACCCTGGATGACCCAGACGTTCACCGTCACATCCGGATCCTTCATCTTGACCTGCTTGTTGGGGGCGAATGCGCAGAGCGCTTCTCCCATGAGCTGGTTGAGCTCCATGGAGTCGATGGGGAAATCGGTGTTGGAACGTCTGCAGCTCGCCTTGAAGGTCTGATACGGTTCGCATTCCGCAAGGGCGAGGCAGGCGGTCCGGCCCATCTCCTGGATGTCGCGGTCGCAGCGCCAGGCGAGCGATACCTTCGCTACACCGGGTGTGGCAGCGATGGCCGCGGCAACCGCTTGGATGTCATCGCCGTCATCGATATCGACAACAAGATGGCCGGAGATCCGGCGGACCTTATCCACCTGATATCCGGCCAAGTTGCGGTCGATGTTGTCCATGAGCGCACGCTCGAAGGCCAGCCTGTTGCGGCCCTTGAGCCCCAGCTCATGGTAATGGATGAAGCAGAGCCTCTGGGAGGCCATGATGCGCTAATCCTGCTCGTGGAATGAGCTGCTGTCGTAGGAGACCTCGCCTCGAGCGATCTCTTCCATGGCAAGGGAGAGGGGCTTGCGGCCCGCGATCTTGGCGATCTCGCTGACGGACTGGAGGGCCAGAGCGCGATCGCGCTGGCCACGCATCATATCGTTGATATCGCGAGCACGCTTGCTGGCGATAGCGCACAGGAGGAACTTGTCGTTCTCGGTGTGCTCCAGCAGCTCGTCGATCTCTGGATTGACAACGGACATCTGTACTCTTTCCTACTCGGCGTTGGCGTAACAGTCGAAGATGGCGATGAAGAGCCTGATAGCATCCTCGAGCTTGTCGTTTTTGACCACGACATCATACTCGTTCATGCGCATGAGCTCCAGACTTGCATTCTCAACGCGCTTGGAAATCTGGTCAGCGCTCTCCGTGCCCCGCTTCTCGAGGCGCTCGCGCAACGCTTCGAGAGATGGCGGCTGGATGAAGACCATGATGGACTCGGGCATGTTGGCATGCACGATGGCGGCACCTTGGACATCGATCTCGAGGATCACGTTCTGGCCGGCATCGAGATGCTCCATGACCGGAGCCTTGGGTGTTCCATAGTGCTTGCCGTGGACACCCGCATACTCCAAGAACCCGTCCTGGTCGATCAGGTCTTGGAAACGCTCCTCGCTGAGGAAGAAGTAATCCACCCCATCCTGCTCCCCTTCACGGGGAGCACGGGTGGTGGCGGACACACTGAGCCAATAACCATCGCGAACAGCGGTGAGGGCCTTGACCAACGTCCCCTTGCCCACACCGGAAGGACCGGATACCACGAAGAGCTTTCCCCTGGCCATGATGTCCTCCTCCTTGTTCGCGATGTTACGTACGTTGGACTACTTGAAGAGCTTGAGCAGGTTCTCCAGCTGCTTGGGACCAAGACCCTTGATGTTGCGGCTCTCGGCGATGTTGAGATCCTCCATGATCTTGGCGGCGCGGGCCTTGCCGATACCGGGCATGGACTCTAGAAGGCTCTTGACCATGAACTTGCCGACGACCTCGACGCCAACCTGCTCCATCAACTGGGCCATGGTAAGCTCACCGCTCTTGAGCTGGGCCTTGATCTTGGCGCGCTCCTGGCGCACCATCATAGCCTTCTCGAGGGCTGCCTTACGATCCGCTTCAGTCAGTTTGGGCAATGCCATTATTGATCACCGTGCCTCATTCAATCGACGACTTCCGGGGGAATAGGTGGGGATCCCCGCTTCACAAAGATGACAATCCTCCGCCGCCCAAGAAGCAGTGGGCAGCTCCACCAGAGGATAGAACGGATGGCTGAACTTGCGTTCACCACCGCGGTCTATGAGAGAGGATACCGCTACTACGATGCCTCCGGCCTGTTCAATAAGGTTACAGACCTCTTTCACGGAGCCACCGGTCGTTACAACGTCCTCACAAACCAAGACACGGGCCCCTTGCGGTATCTGGAAGCTACGACGGAACACCATGGTGCCGCTCTCACGTTCAGCGAAGATGAAGTTGACATCGAGTACATCCGCCACGGCGAAGCCGTAGAGGATACCTCCCACGGCAGGCGAGACGACCAGGTTGATGTTGGCATCCGCCGGCAGCTTGGAAACGGCAACACGTGCCAGCTCACGCGTGAGACGGGGGTACTCAAGGATGCGGGCGCATTGGATGTAAGTGTCGGAATGACGGCCGCTGGTGAGCACGAAGTGCCCCTTCCTCACGGCCTGCACCTCTTCGAGGGCAGCGAGTATCTGCTCGTGGGTCATGAGTTCGCTCATGAGAGTTCCTCCTCCATATCCTTGACGATCGATTCGAATGCAGCCACGGGGTCCTGAGCCCCCGTGACGGGCCTACCGATGACTATGTGCGATGCACCTCGCTGCAGGGCCATGCTGGGCGTCATGACACGGGACTGATCATCCAACGACGCGCCCTTGGGGCGGACACCGGGTGTGACGATGGCGGCATCGGGCCCCAGGAGTTCGCGGATGCGCGGAGCCTCCCACGGCGAGCAGACGACGCCATCACAGCCCGCCTGACAGGCCATCGAAGCGAGAGCGCCCACCTGGTCATCGAGCGGCCTGCTCACACCGAGTTGTTCGAGCGTCGCTGCATCCATGCTGGTGAGAACAGTGACGCCCAGAAGGATGGGAGCATCATCGGGGCGTACTTCCCGCAGCGCACCTGCAGCGGCAGAAGCCATGGCGGGACCACCACCCGCATGGATCGTGAGCATGTCGGCTCCGCTGGCAGCGAGCACCCGTGCGGCACCTTGGACCTGATGCGGGATGTCATGCAACTTGAGATCCAGGAATACTTTGAACCCGAGTGCCTTGAACTCGTCGACGATGGAAGGGCCGGCGGCGTAGTAGAGCGTCATGCCAACCTTGAGCCAACGAGCGTGACCCTGCAGGTCGCGTGCGAGCTCGCGTGCGCGCTCCCGACTGCAATCCAGAGCGACGATCACGCGGTCACGGTAGTCCTTATCTAGCATACAAGACCTCCGATGAGTTCATTGATGTCGGTGACGCCTTGTTCCTCGCAATACCCAATGATACCCGCAAGTACCTGTATGGGTGCAACAGGATTCACGAAACTTGCGGTTCCCACTGCGATCGCGGTCGCACCTGCCAACATGAACTCGACGGCATCCTCCCCCGTCATGATGCCACCCATACCCAGGATCGGCACCTGCACCGCCTTGTGGACCTCCCAGACCATGCGCAGGGCGATGGGTTTGATGGCGGGACCGGAGAGACCACCGACCACGCGGGCAAGACGGGGCTTGCGGCGCTTGGCGTCGATGGACATGCCAAGGACGGTGTTGATAAGGGAGATGGCATCCGCGCCTTCAGCCTCGACCGCCTGCGCGATGCTGGCGACACTGGTCACGTTGGGCGTGAGCTTGACGATCAGGGGACGCTTGGTGGCCTGCCTGCAGGCGGCGGTCACCTGGGCGGCAAGCACCGGATCCGTACCGATGGTCATGCCGCCGTGATCCACGTTGGGACATGAGATGTTGATCTCGTAGGCGCCCACGCTGGGTTCCCGCTCCAGGCGCTCCACGACGGCTCTGTACTCGTCCACGCTGTGGCCGGAAACGTTGACGATTATGGGAACACCCTGTTGCGAAAGCCAGGGAAGATCCTTGCTGCAGAACACCTCGACGCCGGGATTCTGCAGTCCGATGGAGTTGAGCATGCCGCTGGCCGTCTCAGCGATGCGAGGAGTGGCATTACCAGCCCAGGGTTCGAGGGAGACGCCCTTGGTGGTGACGGCACCCAGAAGCGACAGATTGTAGAAGTCGGAGTACTCACGTCCGGAGGCGAAGGTGCCGCTGCACACCGTGACGGGATTGGCCATGGCCAACCCGCCAAGGTTCACGGCGAGATCGATCCTACTTGGCATCCCAGATCACCTCCATGGCGTCGAAGACGGGGCCGTCCACACAGCATCGTTTGAGGCCGGCGGTAGTCTTGAGCACGCAGGAGAGGCAGGCGCCAACGCCGCAGGCCATGAGACGCTCCATGCTCACCTGACACGGTACACCGGCATCCTTGCACTGTGCGGCGACGATGCGCTGCATGGGCTCGGGACCGCAGGTCGCAACGTAGTCGTAGTCGTTCAGAGCGAGCAGGTCCTTGCTCAGACTCGTGCAGAAACCCTTGAAGCCCTCGCTGCCGTCGTCGGTGGCGATGTGCAGACTGTCGAAGGCGGCCATGGTATCGCGGCAGATGACGCGGCTCGAGCAGCCAGCGCCCATGACCACGTCGACGATGGCGCCTTGATCCTTGAGCTGCTTCGCGAGCAGATACAACGGCGCCGTACCAAGACCGCCGCCTACGAGCAGTGCGCGCGAGCAGTTCTTGGGAGGGAACCATCCACGGCCGATGGGCCCGATGACGTCGCAGATGTCCCCCATCTGCAGTCGGGTCATATGCCGGGTCCCGTTACCCAGGACCTGATAGAGGATGACGATGGCGCCCAGCTCCGGCACCACATCGTAGACCGAGAATGGCAGGCGGAGGATCTCGCTGTCATTGTTGTTCAGGTGCAGATGCACGAATTGACCGGGTTCCAGAGCCGCAGCAACCATGGGGGACGTGAGCGTGATGGAATACACATCCTGGGCGACGGCTTCGTTCTCGAGCACACTGCAACGTTCGAAGAGCTTACCCATGCTCACACCAGCTTCCCATCGATCATGCGCGCAACGCCACCCACATACACATCGCTGGGTGCACCGCTGAGCTCCCAGCCCAGGAAGGCGCTGTTGGCGCTCTTGGATTCGAAGCCACCTTCACCCACGATCAGCTTCGCATTCGGGTCCACGATGCTCAGATCAGCGATGGCGCCCGCTTCGAGCCTGAGAGGCTCGAGTCCGAGCACCTTGCGTGGATTGACGGAGAGGACCTGCACCAGGCGGTCGTAGCCCATGCGCCCGCTGTTCACCAGACGATCCATGAGCAAGGCGACAGCGGATTCCAGACCCGTGGTGCCAAAGGGCGCGAGTTCGAATTCGAGCGCCTTCTCGTGTGCCGCATGGGGGGCGTGATCGGTGGCGACGCAATCGATATCACCGCGGATAAGCGCTTCTTGGAGCGCCTTCGTATCCTTTGCCGTACGCAGCGGTGGGTTCATCTTGAGATTCGTGTCGTAGTCGACCCCGATGTCATCCTCGCACAGGAAGAGATGATGCGGTGTGACCTCGCAGGTAACGGGGATACCAGCCGCCTTCGCACGTTGCACGAGCTCCACGCCCGCGGCGGTGGTGATGTGCTGGATATGCAGCTTGCAGCGGGTGAGGTTCGAGAGCGCGATATCGCGCGAGATCTGGATCTCCTCGCCGGCGGCGGGCCACCCCGCCATGCCCAGACGGGTGCTCACCACACCTTCGTTCACGACGCCGCTTCCCACCAGGTCCTCGCGCTGGCAGTGGCTCATGACGCACTTATCGAACATCTTGACGTAATCCATCACACGGCGCATGACGCCGTCATCCTGTACACCGCGACCATCGTCGGAGAAGGCGACGGCGCCGGCTGCGACCATGTCGCCTATCTCGGCCAGGGTCTCGCCCTTCAGGCCCTTCGTGCAGGCACCGATGGGGTGGATACGACACACCGCCTCCTCCTGTTCCCTCTCGAGCAGGAAGGTCACCCTTGAGCCGGTATCGCACACGGGATTGGTGTTGGCCATGGGAGCGACGCCCACGAAGCCACCCTTGACGGCGGCTCGCGAACCCGTCGCGATGGTCTCCTTGTATTCCTGTCCGGGCTCACGCAGGTGCACATGCACGTCGATGAAACCGGGCATGATCACCTTGCCGCTCATATCGCGCACCTGAGCGCCCTGCGGCGCCGTGACATCGGTTCCGACGGCTGCGATGCGCTCACCGTCGATGAGCAAGTTGGCGATCGAGTCGAGACCCAGTTGTGGGTCGACCAGTCGGGCGCCCTTAAGCAGAAGCATTCTCGTCACCTCCAAGCATGAGATACATGAGTGCCATACGCACCGCCACACCAGCGTTCACCTGGTCGAGGATCTTCGTGCGGGGCGAATCGGCGGCTGCGGCGGACAGCTCGACACCGCGGTTGATGGGACCGGGATGCATGATGATGGCACCGGGTTTCATTGCCTCCAGACGCCGTTCGTCTATGCCATAGAGCATCGAATACTCGCGGATACTGGGGAACGGGGAGTTGTCCAGGCGCTCCTGCTGCACACGCAGCATGTAGAGGACATCGAAGTCTGGAAGCACCGGGTCCAAGTGGTACGAGACCTTGGCACCCAGCACGTCACTGCGCGAGGGCATGAGCGTGGGAGCTCCCACGAAGGTCACATCGGCACCCAGCATGGTGAGTGCGGGGGCGAGTGATCCGGCAACACGCGAGTGGACGATGTCACCCACGATACCCACCTTGAGGCCCGCGATGTGCCCGAAGGTCTCACGCATGGTGAAGAGGTCGAGCAGGGTCTGCGTGGGATGCTGGTGCTTGCCGTCGCCTGCGTTTATCACATGGCAGTCCATGTTCTTGGCCAGGATGCCGGGAGCGCCGGCATAACGATGCCTGATGACCACCAGATCGCAATTCATGGCCGCGAGCGTCTGGGCAGTATCGGCCAGAGACTCGCCCTTGACGGTCGAGCTGCTCGAGCCGGTCATGTTGATGGCGTCGGCGGATAAGCGCTTGGCGGCGATCTCGAAGCTCGTGCGCGTGCGTGTGGAGGGCTCCATGAAGAGGTTGATGATGGTGCGCCCCCTGAAGGTGGGCAGCTTCTTGATGGTGCGGTCGTTGATCGCCTTGAAGGAACGCGCGGTGTCGAGCACCTCGATGATGTCCTGGCGGTCCAGATCCTGGATGGTTATGAGGTTCCTGGCTTTCACGGGTGCATCAGAGCTCCTTGCGTGCCGGTAACGGAGCGGAACCCGCCCGTTGTCCGGGAGCGCGGTCGCTTATCTCCACGGCACTGCGGCCGTCCACCTGCTTCAGGTACAGGCGCACCTGCTCATCGAGAGACGAAGGGACGTTCTTGCCCACGTAATCGGCACGGATGGGCAGCTCACGATGCCCGCGGTCCACCAGCACGGCCAATTGGATTCGCTTGGGGCGACCGTAGTCCATGAGGGCGTCGAGGGCGGCGCGGATGGTGCGTCCGGTGAACAGGATGTCGTCGACCAGGATGATGGTGTAGCGATCGACATCGAAGGGGATGTTCATGGAGTGGATGAGCGGAGAGAGGCGGATGTTCACATCGTCGCGGTAGAAGCTGATGTCCAGCTGCCCCACGGGAACCTTGATGCCCTCTATGCGCTCGATGCGCTGGGCGAGTTCCTCCGCCAGCAGATCGCCGCGGGTAACGATACCCACCAGGGCGATGTCCTGGGCTCCCTTGTTGGCCTCCAGGATCTCATGGGCGATACGGGTGAGAGCACGGTCGATGCCGGCCTCGTCCAGTACCACCGCCTTTGGCGCCGTCGTCATCTTTCGACCCCTTTCAATAGGAATGCCCTGCCACAACCGGCAAGGCACAGGGTACGTGTATATGATGCGAGCAGCGCTGCGAGCGCCCTTCACGTGTGTTCCTTACCGGCCTCTCTGGACCGTCTTTAAAGGTCGTTCCGATGATAGCGCGTGGAAGCGTCCGTGTCGAGCCGTTGGCCGGCAAGCGACTCGAACACCTCAAGACCCCGCTCGGTCCTCCCACGCGAACGATCGGACAGAGCGTCGAGCACCTGTGCGAGATCGGCCGGGAGTGGATCGAGGAAACGAAGGTGCACCCCCGTCTCCGGATGCTCGAAATCCAGGTAGTAGGAATGCAGGAACTGGCGCTCGAGTTCGAACTCGTCCTTGCTGCGTCGGAAGCCGTAGAGCTGGTCGCCCACGCAGGGATGGTGGATGTAGTCCATGTGTACGCGGATCTGATGGGTACGCCCGGTGTGGAGCCTGCACTCCAGCAGCGTGTATCCGTCGTCGAAGCGACCGGCGTCGAAACGCTCGAGCACCTTGAACGTGGTGGTGGACTCGCGGGAGTTGTCGCGGTCGCTTATCTCCATCTTTATGCGGACCGTGCGGCTGCGTGCTATGGGCGCATCGATGAGACCGCTGTCGGGCACGATGTTGCCATGCACCAGGGCCAGATAGCGACGATCGACGTCTTTGGCGCGGATGGCCGCTTGGAGCGCCGCCTGGGTCTCGTTGTCCTTGGCAGCCAACATGAGGCCGCTGGTGTCCTTATCCAGACGATGCACGAGGCCGGGGCGGTCCTCGCCCTGCATGATGCCCAGATTGGCGGCTCCACAGTGCGCGACGAGCGCATTCACAAGCGTACCCGTCTCATGCCCGGGGGAAGGATGGCAGCACAGGTCCGCCTGCTTGGATATCACGAGCAGCCATTGGTCCTCGAAGCGGATGTCGAGCGGGATGGGTTCCGCGATGGGGAAGCTCATGGGAACTGGCTCAGTGGTTTCGTATTCGATCACCTCGCCACCGCTCAGCAGATGCTTCTTGCTCACGTTCAGGCCGTCGACGGTGACCATGCCCTGATCGATGAGCTTGGAGGCGGCACTGCGGGAACGCAGGGCGGGCAGGGAACCGAGCACATAGTCGAGACGCAGACCTGCTTCCTCGTCATCCACGATGTGGATGTGCTTCTCATTCATGATCGCTTCCCTCCTCCCCTTCCGCAGGTTTCCTCCCCTGGAGCAGGATGATGAGGATGAATGCGATGCAACCGCAGGTCACGAAGATGTCCGCCACGTTGAAGATGGCGAAGTCCATGAAAGCGAGATCGAAGAAGTCGGTCACATAGCCATAGGCGATACGATCGATCAGGTTCCCGATGGCACCGCCCACGACCATGGCCGAGATGATGAACTCGATCAGCTTGCCGCTGCCCCAGAAGATCAGGTAGCAGACGATAAGGGCGGTCACGAGAACGGCCATGCAGATGAAGAACCACTTGGCACCCGAGAGCATGGAGAACGCGGCTCCGCTGTTGAAAGCGAGCTGCAGGTTCACGAGCCCGGGGATGAACACCTGGCTTCCTTGACCGGCCAGGTGGGCCCTGGCCCATATCTTGCTGAACTGATCCGCGAGCACGATCGACGCCACGATGAGCGCGAAGCACAGGAAGCGCCCACCCAGGGGGCGGCGCTTCCCGATTCCAGCAGTATGTCCGTGATCGGAAGGCAAGGACCCTTAAGCCTCCAGACCCTTCATGACGGCGGCGCAGCGCTCGCACAGACCATCAGCACCCAACTCACGGATGTTCCAGCAACGCGGGCACTTATCACCCTGTGCGACCTCCACATCGGCGAAGACGGTCTCATCACCGTCCAGACGGGTGGCGAGTTCGACCTTGCTGACGATGAAGAGCTCCGCCAGATCGGTCATGGGGGTGATGGCCCCCATCATGCTCGCGGGAACGTTCACGTGCACGATGGCTTCCTGGCTCTTGTTGATCACCTTGGCGGCACGGGCCTCCTCGAGGGCCTTGCAGACCACGTCACGGATCTTGAAGAGCTGTTCGTAGCTGGCGAGCAGCATCTTTCGCTCGTCGGCGGGGATCTGCGGTACGAAGTCCTCCTGATGGGGCCAACCAGCAAGTTGCACGCTGTCGATGGCGGGATCACGATGCGCCTTGACGGGCTCGGGATAGTAGTCCCAGACCTCGTCGCAGGTGAAGGTGAGGATGGGAGCCCACAGACGAACCAGCGCCTCGAGGATGTTCATGAGGGCGGTCTGGGCGCTGCGGCGCTCGACGCTCTTCGCGGCAGCGGAGTACAGACGGTCCTTGAGCATGTCCATGTAGACGCTGGAGAGCTCGCTGGTGTAGTCGCTGATGGCGCGATAGGCGGTGTGGAAGCTCAGGTTCTCGTAGCAATCCGTCACCGTAGCGGTCAGGTCCATGATACGGGCCATGGCCCACCTGTCCACCTCGAGCATCTCATCGTAGCTGACGGCGTCCACCTGATCATCGAAGTCATACAGGTTGCCCAGCAGGAAGCGGAAGGTGTTGCGGATGTTGCGATAGGCGTCACTCGAGCGTTGCACGATCTGGTCGCTGATGGAGACATCCTGCGAATAGTCGACGGAGCCAACCCACAGACGCAGGACATCGGCGCCGCTCTTGGCGATGACGTCCGCCGGATCGACACCGTTGCCAAGGGACTTGCTCATCTTGCGCTTCTGCTCGTCGACGATGAAGCCGCAGCTCATGACGGCCTTGTAGGGAGCGATGCCGTAGGCGCCCACACTGGTGAGCAGCGCGCTCTGGAACCAACCGCGGTGCTGGTCGGAACCCTCCAGATACAGATCGGCGGGACGATGCAGGCGGGGGTTCTTATCGCATACGCTCGTATGGCTCACGCCGGACTCCCACCAGACATCCAGGATGTCCTTTTCGGGCAGGATGTTCTTGCTGCCGCAACGCGGGCAGCAGGTATCGGCGGGCAGATAGTCCGCCGGCGCATGGGTGTACCAGGCATCGGCGCCCTCGCGAGCGAACAGGTCGATGACCGCATCGAAGGTGGCGGGAGTGGCGATGGTCTCGCTGCAATCGCCGCACTTGAACACCGGGATGGGAACACCCCAGGAACGCTGGCGGGAGATGCACCAGTCGGGACGATCAGCGACCATGGCGCCGATGCGGTTGGAAGCCCAGGCGGGAACCCACTTGACGGCGTCGATCTGATCGAGGGCGGCCTGACGCAGACCGGTCTTGTCCATCGAGACGAACCACTGGTCGGTGGCGCGGAAGATGACCGGCTCATGGCAGCGCCAGCAGTGCGGGTAGCTGTGGCTGATCTTGAGGGAAGCCAGCAGCGTGCCCTGCTCGGCCAGCCAGACGGGGATGACCTTGTTGGCTTCGTCGACGCTGATGCCGGCGAAGCGACCGGCTTCCTTGGTGAGGACGCCGTTGTCGTCGACGGGCATGCGCATACGCACATCGAACTTGAGGCCAACCAGATAGTCATCAGCACCATGGCCGGGGGCGGTGTGGACCGCGCCGGTACCGGTGGACAGGTCGACGTGGTCACCGTAGATCATGACACCGGTCTCGCCTTCGAGAATGGGGTGTACGTAGAGCATGCCGGCGAAGTCGACACCCTTCACGCGAACGGGCTCGCCATCGTCTCCCATCAGGAAGACGGGCTCATCCTGCCAGCCACAAACCTCCCCGACGGCGGGAACGAGCGCCTCGGCCATGATGAGCGCCTGTCCGTCCTTCAGGACCGCGACATAGCCGGCGTCGGGAGCCAACGACACGGCGGTGTTGGCAGGCAGGGTCCAGGGCGTGGTGGTCCAGATCACGAGATCGGCTGCGTCCTTGATGGCATCGAAGGCCTCGGGCACCTGCAGCATGCGGAACTTGACGTAGATGGAGGGGCTGACCTCATCGCCGTATTCGATCTCCGCCTCGGCCAGGGCGGTGTGGCAGTGCTTGCACCAATGCACGGGCTTGCGGCCACGATAGACGGCGCCATCCTCGTACATCTTCTTGAAGATCTCGACGTTGCCCACCTCGTAGTCGTGGGTGAGCGTGAGGTAGGGGTTGTCCCAGTCACCGCGCACACCCAGGCGCTTGAAGCCCTCACGCTGGAGGTCGACGTGCTTCATGGCCCAATCACGGCAGAGACGACGGAGCGTGGGGCGGTCGATCTGCTTCATCTTGACGGGACCCAGCTTCTCCTCGACCATGTGCTCGATGGGCTGACCGTGGCAGTCCCAACCGGGGGTGTAGGGCGCATAGAAACCCTGCTGTGACTTGTACTTGACCACGATGTCCTTGAGAATCTTGTTGAAGGCGTGGCCGATGTGGATGGGGCCGTTGGCATAGGGCGGGCCATCGTGCAGGACGTAATGCTCGCCATCCTTGTTCTTCTCCAGAACACGTTCGTAGATGTTGGTCTCCTCCCATTTCTTCAGGCGAATGGGCTCGCTCTTGGGCAAGCCGGCCCTCATGGGGAAGTCCGTCTTGGGCAGGTTCATACTGCTCTTGTAGTCGTTGGCCACCTTGTTCTCCTTCTTCTTCCAACAATCCCGCGGTGCCGTTCAGGGGAAAAGAAAAGACGCTTCCGCCCCTGTGCCGGGACGAAGAAGCGCCTTGTGTGAGCGTGTCTCCGCGGTACCACCCAGCTTGTGCAGCATGGGTCTCCCCCGCCGCACCACTCGGTCGCCCTGTAACGGGAGCGCCCGTCGAAGCTTAATTGCGCCAACATCGCGCGTTCAGCCCGAAGCTCCGAGGTGATATTCACTCCGCTCCACCAACAGGGCTCGCACCATCCCCCGCTCGCTGCTCTGGCGTTGCACGAAGCTACTCGTCCTCTTCAATGCCGTTGCAGGCGATGATAACGCAGCGGGAGCGCGGATGCAAAGATTCCCCGGCCCACGTGTCCTTTACGCAGGCCGGGGAATCATCTGAAGCGGATAAGCGCTTAGAACAGGACGATACCGAGAGTGCCGTTCTGGAGGGCCAGGATAACACCCAGGACGGAGTTGATCAGCGAGAGGACGAGGCCGATGATGCCCATGACCATGCCGGCGGTTGCCTTGCCCTTGCCAGCCGGATCCTGGCGACCCTGGACGCCCAGGATGATCGCGGGGATGGAGGTGGCATAGCCGAAGATGGGGATGAACCACGCGATGAGAGAGATGATACCGAGGATCATGGCGATGAGCGGCTTCTTGTTCACGCTCTGGACCTGTTGGGGCTGATAGTACTGCTGCGGAGCCTGGTACTGGGCCTGCGGAGCCTGGTACTGCTGGGGCTGCGGCGCCTGGTACTGCTGGTTGGGGTCGACGGGGGTGTAGATGGGATCTGCCATTTCTCTCTCCTCTTCTCGATGGCGGCGTTACGACAAGTATAGCACGCTTCCTAGAGCGTGAACTTGCGATAAACCTTCTTCCCCTTTCGCAGGATGACAGCGGAAGCAAGCTGTTCCCTGCCCACGCGCTGCATGATGTCGTCAACCTTGACGCCATCCACACTCACGCCGCCACCGGCGATGAGTTTGCGGGCATCACCCTTGCTCTTGGCGAGACCGGAGAGCACGAGCATCTCGATGATGCCTATGCTGCCGTCCACAAGGTCCGCCTCCCCCACCACGGTGGTGGGCATGTTCTCGTCGTCACCAGCGCCACCAAAGAGCGCATGGGCGGTATCCTGGGCCTTCCTGGCCTCCTCCTCGCCATGCACGAGGCTCGTGAGACTGAAGGCAAGGATCTCCTTCTTCTCGTTGATGCGGGAATCATCCCAGGCTTCCATCGCGGTGATCTCGTCGAGCGGGATGAAGGTGAGCATCTTCATGCACTTGATCACGTCGGCATCATCCACGTTTCGCCAGTACTGGTAGAACTCGAAGGGGCTCGTCTTCTTGGGGTCCAGCCAAACGGCGCCCTTGGCGGTCTTGCCCATCTTCTTGCCCTCGCTGTTGAGCAGCAGGGTGATGGTCATGGCGTAGGCGTCATCACCGGTCTTCTTGCGGATCAGATCCGTGCCGCCCAGCATGTTGCTCCACTGGTCATCGCCGCCGAACTGCATGTTGCAGCCGTAGTTCTGATGCAGGTAGTAGAAGTCATAGGACTGCATGATCATGTAGTTGAACTCGAAGAACGACAGGCCGCGCTCCATGCGCTGCTTGTAGCATTCAGCGCGCAGCATGTTGTTCACGCTGAAGTAGGTGCCCACCTCACGCAGCATGTCCACATACCTGAGGTCGAGCAGCCAATCCGCGTTGTTCACGACGATGGCCTTGTCAGGGCCGAACTCGATGAACCTGCCGATCTGCTCAAGGAAGCAGTCGCAGTTGTGTTCGATCGTCTCGGGCGTCATCATGGCGCGCATGTCGGTGCGGCCGGAGGGATCACCGATCATGCCGGTGCCGCCGCCCAACAACACGATGGGCTTGTTGCCCGCCAGTTGCAAGCGCTTCATAAGGCACAGGGCCATGAAGTGCCCGACATGCAGGGAGTCCGCCGTAGGGTCGAAGCCGATGTAGAAGCGGGCTCCACCCTTGTTGATGAGCTCCCTTATCTCCTCCTCGTCGGTCACCTGGGCGATGAGTCCACGCGCCTGCAACTCCTCATAGATTCCCATCATTCATCCTCTCGAAAACTAACGGCCGGATAAGAGAGTATCTTATCCGACCGTTCGAAGTCCTGTCTACCAAGCGCTCTGCGATCACTCCAGAGTGAGACGCTTGTTGGTGATGCGATCCGTTACCACATAGAAACCGACGGTGCAGATGACCTCCAGTGCGACGATCGCCCAGACGATACCCACCAGCATCCATTCATCGCTGGCGACGGTCGCAAGCCAGGCGATGCAGAAACTGCCACCCAGTATGAGCAGGAAGCTGCCCAGCATGTAGATTCCAGCGTAGATGAGGATAGCGGCGAGCACGCGATGCTTGTTGAAGAGCTGTCCCAGGGCGAAGCTGGCATAGCACAGGAAGAGGCGGAAGAACGGAGCGAAGAAGGCACCCACCATCAAGGCCCAAAGGCACGCCCTTCCCGCTGCGTCCATGTCGAAGTAGACATCCACGAGCTCGCGGAAGAACCTGCTCAGATCATCGAAGCTCACGACACCCCAGAATACGACCGCCAACGAGACGACTACGACGAACGCGGTCGCGAACATCCAGATGATGGCGGCGATGGCTTTGGAAGCGAGGATGGTCGATGAACCCACGGGCAGGGTGTGGGTGAGATTGCCCTCGGTCGAATACATGCTGCGATAGAAGCGATAGAGCAGGATCACGAGCAGAACGGTGGGAAGGATGCCGATCAGCGATATGAAGGCCTGGCTCGTGGCGTAGTTGAACGCCTGTGCGAGCGTGAGCACGACCTCCTGACCTTCCGAGTTCGTGTAGTATCCGCCCAGACCGAAGAGCGGGATCTCGGTCGAATAGGTGTTGGGGAAACGAGAGAGGATCACATATGAGATCCGTACGGCCACCGCGGTCATGAAGGTGACCGCATAGGCGATGAGGAAGAAGAGTCCCGTGGATTTGAATTCGTACTTGAGGAGTTTGCCTAGCATCGGAACTCCTCTCTGAACGCGGCATCGAGCGTCTTTCCACGCTGTCGCCTCATCTCCTCCGCGCCGCCGGCGTAGACGACGCGCCCACTGTTGATCATGACGACGTCATCCAGGATGGGCTCGACGTCCGCCACCAAGTGGGTGGAGATGAGCACACTCGAACCCGCTTGATGGTTGCTCACGATGGTCTGCAGGATGAAGTCGCGCGTCGCCGGGTCGACACCGCCGATGGGCTCGTCGAGCACGAAGAGCCTGGCATTGCGCGACATGACCAATATGAGCTGGATCTTCTCCTTGTTGCCTTTCGAGAGCGCTTTGAAACGCATGTTGGGGTCGATGCCCAGACGCTTGATCATCTCCATCGCCTTGGCCGCATCGAAGTCCGAATAGAAGTCCTTGAACATCTCGATGGCCTTGAGGCTGTTCATCGACGCGGGCAGATAGGTCTGATCCGGAAGATACGAGACCAGCGCCTTGGTCGCGGGGCCCACCTTCTGTCCCGCGACCAGGATCTCGCCGGACGTGGGTTGCAGCAAGCCGGCAGCCAGCTTCATGAGCGTGGTCTTGCCACTGCCGTTGGGGCCCAGACGGCCCACGATACGGTCCTCTCCCATCACCAGGTCCATCTGATCGATGGCCACAACGGGACCGTAGGTCTTGCTCAGGTTCCTGCACTCCAATATGGAAGCCATGTTCATCCCTTTCAACGACATCGGAAACCCTCTTGAGCAGTGCTTGCGCAAAGGATACGCTGCCACTCCTCCTCCAACGCAGCGACGGGAATCTTCCGTCATCCTCATGACGACGAATCTTAAGGCATGTGGGGCCTTCGTGCTCATAAGGCCTGTGTTATAGTTGCCGCATGGAGGAAGTATGGACATACGATGGAACGCTGGGTGATGGACTGGCACCTTGGACCGGTCGCGCCATCCTCCTGGTGGATCTGGATGCCTTCTTCGCCAGCGTCGAGCAACTCGATCACCCCGAATGGCGGGGTAAGCCGGTGATCGTGGGTGGTGATGCGGATAAGCGCGGCGTGGTCTCCACCTGTTCATACGAGGCCCGTGCCTTCGGCGTTCGCAGCGCCATGCCCAGCATGACCGCCAGGAGACTCTGCCCCCAAGCCATCTGGACCCACGGACACTTCGACCGGTACCGCGAGATGAGCGCTGCCGTCATGGACATCCTCCGCGACGAATCACCCCTGCTGCAGCAGGTCTCCATCGACGAGGCGTTCCTTGACGTGAGTCCGGGACGCTACAACAACGAGCATCCCCTGCTCATCGCCAACCGCATACAGAAGCGCGTCGCCGCGCTGGGTATCACCTGCTCCATCGGCCTTGCGACATCCAAGACGGTCGCGAAGATAGCGAGCGACATGGACAAGCCCCGCGGGATCACCGTCGTCTGGCCCGGTCGCGAGGAGGGCTTCCTCGCGCCCCTTGCGCTGCGGAAACTACCGGGAATCGGCGGGCAGACGGCTGCGAAGCTGGAGGAGATGGGCATACGGGACCTTGGAACGCTCGCGAAGAGCGACCCGAGCGTTCTCAACCGCATCTTCGGCGTGAACACCATGATGGTCCTCGATCGTTGCAGGGGTATCGACGACTCCCCCATCAGCACTGACCACGAGGTGAAATCGGTTTCCAACGAGATGACCTTCAGCACGGACCTCGTGGATGAGCGGGAGATCCGCGAAGCCATCAAGATGCTCGCCGCGAAGGTGGGACGACGTCTACGCGCCAAGGGCATGACGGGTTCGACCGTGATCCTCAAACTCAAGTACGACGACCTGTCCGTGCGAACGGCACGCAAGCCGCTCCCAATGAGCACGGACCTGGAAGACGAGTTCATCCCGCAACTCATGGGACTCGTCCCAGAGCTCTGGCAGCCAGGCTGCAAAGTGCGGCTGCTTGGCGTTGGCATCAGCGGTTTCCAGGAGCGGAGCGAACAATTGAGCCTTCTCGACGAAGACGATGACATCTCAGCGCTGCCTCTACCGGACAGAGAAGAGAAGCGTCGCTTGGCGAAGGCAAGCGACGCGATTCGGGAGCGTTTCGGGGACGATCTCCTGCTCTATGGCCGTGACCTGCGGTTCAGGGGCAAGGGCAGCGGTACACCCAAGCAGAACGTACCTGACGATTAGCGCTCAAGGAACTCCTGGATACGCTGGCTGAACACGGGCTCCTGGATACCCGCCTCGGAGAGGTCGACGATGGGAGCATCGCCCCACAGGGTCTCGAGACGGTAGAAATCGCGGATGTCGGGCTGGAACACATGCACGATGATGGAGCCGAAGTCCATGAGCACCCAATCCAGACCATCCAATCCTTCGATGCTTATGGGCTTGAGGCCGGCTTCCTGGGTGAGCTTCTCCTCCACCGCCTCCTGGATCGAATCGACCTGGCGGGCATTCTGCCCGGTCACCACCACGAAGTAATCGGTGATCTGCAGAAGTTCGGACACATCCTGGATGATGATGTCGCTGCCCTTCTTGGCATCGGCGGCGGATGCGGCGAGCAGAGCGTATTCCCTAGAAGTCAAAAGTCCCTCCATTCACAAGGCCTGAACAGGCATCATGCCTGCATGGGCATTCTAACACATGCTATTTGGCGCGCCCCTGGGCCTGTTCGCGGTATGCCGGTGACTTGCGATATTCAGTGACCAGTGGATTCCAGACATCCAGGGCACCGGGGTAGATGTAGCGATGGCGTTTGACCAGATGGATGATGCTGGAGCCGTAAGCGTCGATGAAGAGCTCACGCAGGCTCACCTGGCCCACCTCGTCACGGATGAACTGGGCGTCACGTGAGCTCCGCTTGGGCTCAATCTTATCCGCCACGTAGATGATCATGTCGAGTGGCGACATCTCAACGGATGCGACGGTATGCAGATGGATGGCGGACAGAACGCGCTCGGGGATCTGCGGGAACTCGCGCCTGAGCGCAGCCGCCGCAGTGGGTCCGTGCAGGAGTATGGGCATGTCGAGCACTTCCTGCGGGAGCTCGAGGCCAAGATCCGCAACACGCGCCAACAGCTCCGCGTCACCGAGCTGCTTGTCCCAATCATGCAGGAGTCCAGCCAAGCGGGCGTCATCCTGGTCCTCGCCGTAGATCGAAGCGAGCGAGACGGCGGTTTCCGCGACACTGAAGGAATGCGCCAATCGGCCACCCTTCAGGCGCTCGCGGATCGCCTGCTCCGCCCAGGGGATGAGTTCCTTGGAAGCTTGGCTCATGGAATCAGGACCTCCCATCGCTCTCATGACCAACATACAGTCCATGGGAGCGAATATACTCCGCGACAGCGGGGTCGAGCCAATCCTCCACGCTTTCTCCCGCTGCGAGCGCCTCCCGCAGGCCCGTTGAGGACACGTCGTAGCTCAAGCCATCCAGGAGCACGTAACGCAGTCCCGGCACGAGGCCAAGGTTATGGATGAGCGCTTCGTCGAACGGATACCCAGGACGCGAGACCACGATGAAATCGCAGAGCTGGGCGAGACGTTCCACCCGATACCAGCGATGGAGTTGCGTGGCCGCATCGCTGGCAAGGATGAAGAAGAACGAATCGTTGGGATGCAGGCGGGATAGTTCCTCGAGCGTATCGACACTGTAGGTGACGCCCTCACGGCATACCTCCATATCGCTTGCGATGAAGCCGTCGATATCCCGGATGGCGAGCTGGGTCATCACCAGACGATCCTGGGGAGAAGCGCTGGTCATCCCCTGCTTGAAATGGGGGTCACCCGTGGGGATGAAGAGCACTTGGTCGAGTTGGAAACGCTCCTTCACCTGCTTCGCAACCCCGACATGACCCCGATGGATGGGATCGAAGGTGCCACCCATGATCCCTATGCGCAGGATGCGTTTCAACGTATCTGCCCCTCGCCTTGCAGCTGGTACTTGTAGCTGGTCATCGCTTGAAGACCCATGGGGCCACGGGCATGCAGCTTCTGGGTGGAGATGCCTATCTCGGCACCAAGGCCGAACTCCCCGCCATCAGTGAAACGAGTGGAGCAATTGGCGTAGACCGCAGCTGCATCGATTTGGGTCAGGAAGGCTTCGCAAGCCGCCTGATCGGCTGCGACGATGCATTCGCTGTGCTTGGTCCCGTAGCGGTTCACGTGATCGATGGCCTCCTGGATTCCAGCGATCACGTGGATGGAGATCTCGAGGTCGAGGTACTCCCGTGCCCAGTCATCGGTGGTTGCGGGAATGATGCGATTCGCCGCGTCACCAGCTGCGGCGATCACACGCTCATCACCGTGGATCACGACGCCCTGCGCGAGCAGCATGTCGATGAGCCGCGGTAGGAAGGCACCGGCGATGGCCTCATCCACGAGCACGCTCTCGCAGGCGTTGCAAACGCCGGGTCGCGAGCATTTCGCATTGCGGATGATGGACAACGCCATGTCCTGATCAGCACTCGCGTGCACATAGGTGTGGCAGTTGCCCACACCGGTCTCGATGACGGGCACCTTGGAATTCATCACGCAGTGCTGGATGAGACCCGCGCCGCCACGCGGGATGAGCACGTCGACGAGACCGTGCAGGGTCATGAGCTCATCGGTGGCCGCATGGCTGGGATCGGAGATCGCCTGGATGCAGTTCACGGGGGCGCCCGCAGCGACGGCGGCGTCCTCGAGCACCTTCGCCATGCTCAGATTGGAACGCAGAGCGAGGCTACCACCACGCAGGATGCAGGCGTTACCGGTCTTGATGCACAGTCCGGCCGCGTCGGCGGTCACATTGGGACGGGCCTCGTAGATCATGCCCACGACTCCCAGCGGAACCGGGACCTTGCGCAGCTTGATACCGTTGTAGAGCACGCGCTCCTCAAGAACGCCGGCAAGGGGATCGGACAATGCGGCCAGGTCACGCAACGCGTTGGCGATACCGGCGATGCGCTTGGCATCCAGCATGAGACGGTCGAGCAACGGCGCCGGCGTTCCCTTGGCACGGGCTGCTTCCATGTCCTGCGCATTCGCGGAGAGCAGCCGCTCCTGCTGCGTCTCGAGCGCATCCGCCATCGCGAGCAGAATGGCATCACGCTGGGCGCCGCTCAGAAGCCCCAGCCCCTTGGCAGCCTCCCGGGCTTGGAGGGCGATCCTCATGACCTCGCTCATCTGCTCCATGACTGCTCCTTTCCCGCAGCTAGAAGACGATCATCTCGTCGCGATGGATGATATCCTTGCCAGCCAGATGCGACAGTCCGGCATCCTGCTGGAGCTGACTGCTGTTACAGCCCGCCGTAGCTTGCGCTTCAGCGCAGTCGAAGCGCACCAATCCACGCGCGACCAAGCGGCCCTTATCATCCACCACATTGACCACATCGCCGGATTCGAAGGAACCTTCCACTCGACTCACACCTACGGGCAGGAGGCTCGAGCCCTTCTTGGTAAGGGCGGTGACCGCGCCTTGATCGATCACCAGACTGCCCTGCGCCTTGTTGCCAAGGGCGATCCAGAGCTTCTTGGCGGAAGCGACGTCGGACCCCTCCTGCTGGGAGAAGAGCGTCCCGATAGAGCGGCCGGCGGCGATGTCCAGGATGGCGTTGGGGCGATCCCCTTCGCAGATGACCATGGGGATACCGGCACGCATGAGCACGCGGGCGGCGTTGACCTTGGTGGCCATGCCACCGGAACCCGTGACACTGCCGGCACCGCCGGCCGCATCGACGATATCCTGGGTGAAGGCCTCGACACGCTCGAGGAATCGAGCGTCCTCCTGCTTGCGGGGATCCGCGGTGTAGAGACCCTTGATGTCGGAGAGCAGGATGACCAGATCCGCACCTACCAGGGTCGCGATGGTGGCAGCAAGCGTATCGTTGTCACCAAAGCGGATCTCGTCGACGGAGACGGTGTCGTTCTCGTTGATGACCGGGAGCGCTCCCATCTCGAGCAGGCGTTCCAGAGTGTCACGAGCATGCAGGTAGGCCTGGCGATCACCGGTGTCGTTGCGGGTGAGAAGAACCTGACCTATGAGCATACGGTAGTAGGAAGCGGAATGCTCGTAGCGGCGGGCGAGCTCGATCTGGCCGATGGCAGCGGCAGCCTGCAGACTGGGCATGTCACTGGGGCGGGCGGACTCCAGGCCCAGACGCTCGAGCCCAGCGGTGATGGCACCACTGGTGACCAGAAGCACCTGGGTCCCCTGTTCACGCAGACAGGCGATCTGGGCGACAAGACCATCCACCGCCTGCTGTGAGATGCGTCCCGTACCGCGCGTGAGGGTGCTCGTGCCAACCTTCACCACGATACGGCGGTACTTGGAGGTCTGCGCACTCTCGCTCATGACCCTCACTCCTCCCAGGAGTCGTCCTCTTCCAGATAGTCCTCTCCGTCCACGTCCAGCTGCTCATCATCATAATCCCAAGTGGAGTTCTGGAACTCGAAGGATCGGCCCAGTATGCGTATCTCGTCTCCGCTACGGGCGCCTGCATCGAGCAGGGCCTTCTCAACGCCGATGCGGTTGAAGCGGGCCTGCAGGTAGGCGAGCGCCTCCTCGTTGTCCCATTCGGTCTGGATGACCATGCGCTCAACGTGCTTGCCAACCACCTGGAAGACGCCCTTCGAGAGTTTGATGACCTTGAAGCTGCGGTCCCTCTTGGCCTTGGCGTGTTCCCAGATCTGATCGTAGACGGGTTCGGCTTCCTGGGCAGCGGCTTCACGGAGTTCGTGCACACGCGCGGCGACGGCGCGGATGAAACCGCCCATGCCTTCACCCGTGAGCGCGGAGACGGCGAAGAACGGGATGTCCTTCTCCTGTGCCATAGCGCGCAGACGCTCGACATTCTCCTGGGTTCCCTCGACATCGATCTTGTTGGCCACGATGATGCGGGGGCGTTCCGCGAGCTCCTGGGCGTACAGTGCGAGTTCGCGCTCGATGATCTCGTAGTCCTCGAGCGGGTCGCGCTGCTCGTAACTACCACTGGCATCCACCACGTGCAGGATGAGGGAGGTGCGCTCGATGTGGCGCAGGAACTCATGACCCAGACCCTTGCCTTCGGCCGCGCCTTCGATGAGACCGGGTACATCCGCCACGACGAAGCTGTAGTCATCGCTGCGCACCATACCCAGGTTGGGAACGAGCGTGGTGAAGGGATAGTCGGCGATCTTGGGGCGGGCGGCGCTCATGCGGGCGATGAGGGAGCTCTTGCCGGCACTGGGCATGCCCACCAGAGCGGCATCGGCCATGAGCTTCATCTCGAGCTCGATCCAGCGCTCCTCGGCAGGCTCGCCCAACTGTGCGAAAGCGGGGGCACGACGCGTGGAGGTGACGAAGTGGATGTTGCCCCAACCACCGATGCCACCTTCCGCCACCACGACGCGCTGGCCATGGCGGGTGAGGTCGGCGATGAAGCCCGTGGGCTCCATGGTGGCATCGTCTATCTCATGGACGACGGTTCCAACGGGCACCTTGAGGATGCAATCCTCGCCTGCGGCACCGTGGAGACGCGAGCCCTTGCCATGCTGGCCGCGGGTCGCCTTGAAATGATGCTTGAAGCGATAGGCGATGAGCGAGGATTCCCCCTGGTCGGCAACCAGGACCACGTTACCGCCTCGCCCACCGTCGCCGCCATCAGGACCGCCCTTGGGCACATGGGCCTCGCGACGGAAGGACATGCAGCCGGCGCCGCCGTCCCCGCCCTTCACGTGGATCCTGACCTGATCGATGAACATGTATCCGACTCCTCCCGATATACGAAGGGAGACACTTCCCAAGAAGCATCTCCCTCGATAGATCCTATGTGTTCGCGTTCGCGAAGGCTGTGCTACTGAGCAGCTTCCTGCAGACGCACGTGAACCTTGCGCTTGGCGCCGTGGGTGTACTCGACGATGCCATCAGCCAGAGCGAACAGCGTGTCGTCAGAACCGCGACCAACGTTCTCACCGGGGTGGAAGTGGGTGCCATGCTGACGGACGATGATCATACCGGTGGTAACCTCTTGGCCGGCGAAGCGCTTGCAGCCAAGACGCTGGGAACGGGAATCGCGGCCATTCCTGGTGGAACCAAGACCCTTCTTATGTGCCATTTCAACTACCTACCTTAGTCTTGACGCCTAGAGGGCGATATCGGTGATCTTGACGCGGGTGAGCTGCTGACGATGACCGCGCAGCTTCTTGTAACCCTTGCGCTTCTTGAACTTGAAGACGAGAGCCTTCTCGCCCTTGAACTGCTCGACGACCTGAGCGGTGACCTTGGCGGCCGCCAGAGCATCGGCATCGACGACGACCTTGCCGTCATCGGCAATGCAGAGAACGTCCAGGGAGATCTCCTCACCATCGGCGACATCGAGCTTCTCGACGGCGATGACATCGCCCTTCTCGACCTTGTATTGCTTGCCACCCGTAGAAACTATTGCGTACATCGTTTACCCTTCAGTCAAATTCGCATGCGGGGCATCATCCTACACGCGCTCACCCCACAAGTCAACGAGGGTAGCACTCGGACGGATGAAACCCAACGGCAAAATCCCTATAGCGTGCGAAAAAGACGACGAACGACAACCTTCTCACCGTGGGAGGGAAAGCCACTGGTGTGAAGGATGGCATCTGCCGCTTCTTCTTACGCGATCATACCAGACGATGCAGACCCTCTTGGTCCTCAACGTACTGGGCGACGCGCAGGAGGCATGATATCACAAGTTCCACGCCCGCAACACGTGAGAGTTCCTGAACGAACAGTTCCGGACGCAGTGAACCATCGTCCCTGCTGCGGCACATGAGCTCTATCTGACAGACCCCGTCCTCGCAGTAGATGATGCGCGCGGGTTCGACGGTGGACAGCGAGAGGTCGTATGTCTTGACCTTGTTCTTCTTCATCACCTGTATGCTGCCGGCAGCCCGGATATCATCGAGCCCTTTCTGGATAAGCGCTTCCAGATCCGGCTGTTCGCCTGCAGGGAACAGGTCGATCAGATACTGGGAGACCGTGAGCGCCGTCACGAGACTGGCGTCCTTATCCCCCACATAGGAGCACTGGAGCACCGCGAGGTCGGGTACCTGTGCCGCATGGAGGGCATCGAGGGCTTCCTGCGGGTCAACGTAACGGGTGAGCCAGACATCCAGATACTCGTCGAGACTACCGGTGCCCACGCCAATGGCGGGCCCGAACGCGAGCTTCATATGGGGACTGAAACCCTGCGACACGGCGAAGGGCAGCCCGGCACGACGGATGATACGCTCCTGAGCGTGCACGAGTTCCAGATGCGAGAGATGGCACAGGCGCCCCTTCTTGCAGTAGCGGATGCGCAGGCGGAATTGACCCTCAGCCATCGCGCTCACCCGCCAATACGTTCTCGCAGCCAAGGCGTTGGCAGATACCGCAGCCGGTGCAGCCGTGGAAAGTGCAATCGGGGGTGGTGATGCCCTTCTGGGCGCGGTCCCATTCGCGCTGGAGATAGCGCCAGGTGACGCCGGCATCGATGTGCTGCCAGGGCAGGACCTCGTCGACCGTATACGAGCGCGAGGCCATAGCCTGGAGGTCGTACCCCAGGTCCTGTGCCGCCTGCGCCCAATACTCGAAGTGGAACTGGTCGGTCCACGCGTCGAAGCGCGCGCCGAGTTCCCAGGCGCGCTTGATGAGCTTGCCCACGCTTCGATCGCCACGGGAGATGACCGCCTCGAGCAGGCTCGTACCCGGGTCATGCCAGCGGAAATCGATGGCGCGATAGGGTATCGAGCTGCGGATCACGTTGATGCGACGCTTCACTTCGTCCCGTGGGATCTGCCCGCACCACTGGAAGGGGGTATGCGTCTTGGGAACGAAGACGGCACATGAGAGACTCACCTTGACGCTGCCCTTATCCCGTTGGGGAACCGCATCGCGAGCCGTCTCGTAGGCCAAGCCGGCGAGTTGCCCGATGCCTCGCAGATCATCGTCGGTCTCAAGGGGAAGCCCGCACATGAAGTAGAGCTTCACGCGGCGCCAACCCGCATCGAAGGAACGCTGGATGGCATTGACCAGGTTCTCCTGGGTCACACCCTTGTTGATGATGTCACGCAGACGCTGGGTGCCGGCTTCTGGGGCGAAGGTGAGACCGCCCTTCTTGTTACCGGCCACCAGTTCCGCCATGGCCACGCCGAAGGCGTCCAGGCGCTGCGAGGGAATGGAGACGGCGATACCGGAACCATCCAGACGGCTGTTGAGCCGGCGCAGGATGGACTCGAGTTGGGAATGGTCGGTGGTGGAGAGGCTCGTGAGCGAGACCTCGTCGTAGCCGGTGCAGGCGAGCCCGTTGATGACGGATGCGACGACCTGATCCGCCGTACGCTCGCGAACGGGACGGTAGATCATGCCCGCCTGGCAGAACCGACAACCGCGGGCGCAACCGCGTAACACCTCGATGCTCAGGCGGTCATGGGTCGCCTCGACGAAGGGCACGATGGGGCTGGTATCCGGAGGTACCTGGGCGAACTGGGCGTACACGCGCTTCCTCACCGTGTCCGGAAGACCGGGAACGGTGCATCGCAGCTGGTAGGAGTCGTCGCTCACGCGTTCGAAGAGACTGGGCACGTAGACACCTTCGATACCCGCCATGGCCTCCAGGATCTCACGCTTGCTCTTGCCCTCGTCGCGCAGACGGCGATGCAGGATGGCGACTTCGGGATCGAGCTCCTCGCCCTCCCCTATCATGAAGGCATCGATGAAGTCGACGAAGGGTTCGGGATTGTAGGTGCACGGGCCACCGGCGATCACGATGGGTGCATCCTCGCCGCGCTCACTCGCCAGCAGGGGCAACTGTGCGAGGTCGAGGCACTCGAGCACGTTGCTGATGGCCATCTCATGGGGCAGCGTGAAACCCAACAGGTCGAAATCCGCTATGGGCGTGTAGGTCTCCAACGAGAACAGGGGGATGCGCTCGGCACGCATGATGTCCGCCATGTCGGTCCAGGGCAGGTAGCCACGTTCACAGTAGATGCCGGGCACCTCGTTAAGGACCTGACGGATGATGGCCAGACCCTGGTTGGACTGGCCGATCTCGTAGGTGTCGGGGTAGATCATGACGGCATGGTAGTCCCATGAGTCCTTCACGGTGATGCCGAACTCATGATCTATGTAGCGGCTGGGCTTCTCGACTTGACGAAGGTGGCGTTCGACCCGCTGCCAGAGCTCCTCGCTCACTCCTGGTCTCCGCCTTCACGGTCGACGGTCGTGACTTCAAGGGGCTCGACCAAGATGGGATCGTCCGTAGCCTTGCCGTCACGGTGCAGCGGGAAGCCCCTGAGCGGGAACCTACGGGGTGCATCCTCGCTCACCACACGCTTGGCATGGCGACGCGCGGGAGACGTGAAACCCTTCTTGGGGGCGTCCTGGGCCTTCGATGCCTTCTCCTGCTTGGCCTGTTGCTTGGATTCGGCCTTCGCCTGCTTGGATTCGGCCTTCTCCTGCTTGCTGGCTGCGGAGAGTTTGGCGCGCTCCTGACGATGCTCGTCGTAGCTGCTCTTGGCTTCCCTGGCCTTCTCCATGACCTTGTTCCGGGCGCTGACGACCTTCTCTCCAACGCCCGCAACGGTGCCACCACTCTCGAAGTACTCGATAGCGGCGCGACCCATGGCGAAGGTGCCGGAGTAACCGACACCCGCTTTGACCGCCCAGCCATAGGCCGGGATGAGCGCTACCAACTCGCGCGCGATGGTGCGGAAGGCGAAGCCACCGCCAACCACGACGGCGAGCTCCTTGGCACGCTCCAGCCCGATCTTCTGACCGTACGCAGCGGCAATCTGCAGGATCATCTTGATCTGGTTGGCGGTCATCACCGGCATGTCGGCACCGGGGATGAACAGTACAGCGCCCAGTGCGCCGTTCTGGAAGCTCGTATTCTTGGTGATCTCCAGAGCAAGCGGCTTGCGGATGAACGCGAAGGCGTTCGCGAAGGCAAGGCGCTTGGCGCTGCAGCGGTCGACGATCCACTGGCCCACATTGGGAAGGAAGTCCTCCCCCGCGTCCTCGGCGGTCTCGTTGGCCTGCATGAAGGGGATGGTGTCAGCCGCCACCAGCGGGAAGCCGGAGGCGGTGGAATTGGCGAGGGCATCGGATAAGGTCATGGCGACCGTGAGCGTGGGGACCTTGAGGTTGTGCGCATGGTTCGCCAGACGCGTGGCGGTGATGGACGTGCCCGCGATGATCACCACGAGGTCGGTGTCCCTGGAGATCTGCGGCAGCTCGACGGTGCTGTCATCGAAAGCCTCGATGTGCAGGTACGCATTGGCAGCCTGGGGAGTGAAGGCCTGCTTGACGGCGGAAACGAGTTGCTCACTCGCGCTGAGGTCGACGTAGACATCCACCTTGACGGCTTCGGACTGGGCCTTTGACGCCTCGCTGCTGGCGTTGAGTATATCCTTGATATCGACGGGGATCGATCCTGATGCCATATCTCCTCCTGTCCGATCCTATTGACGCTTGATGGCGCTGGGTCTGCGCGTCCACACGGACATGATAAGCCCAAGTGCCATGAAGTTGGTGATCATGAATGACGAACCGTAACTTATGAATGGAAGCGGGATACCCGTGATAGGCATAAGACCCGAACACATGCCGATGTTCTCCAGCACCTGGAAGGCCCACATACCGATGACACCTATCACGATGAGGCTACCGAAGAGGTCGTTGGCCTTGAGGGAGATGTGGAAGGCGGTGACGAAGAGAGCCAGATAGAGAAGCAGGAGCATGGAGGTGCCCACGAAGCCCAGCTCTTCTCCGATGACACAGAAGATGAAGTCCGTGGGAGCCTCGGGCAGGAAGCCCAGGGTGGACTGGGTGCCATTGCCCAGACCCTTGCCCAAAAGACCGCCGCTGCCGATGGCTATCTTGGCCTGGTCGAGATTGTATCCCGCACCGGTTGGGTCGAGCTCTGGGTCGATGAAGACCAGCAGACGGTTCATCTGGTAGTCCTTCATGAACACATCCTCGCCGAAGTGGGCATCGAGGATGGGGTCCATCCACAGCACAAGGGCAATGCAGGCGATGCCGGCGGCCACCGTGAGCAGCAACCACTTGTGGTTGGAGCCTCCCACGAACAGGATGCAGGCGGCGATGGCGATGGTCACCAGACCGCTGCCAAGGTCGGGTTGGGAGAGGAAGCAGATGAAGGGCACGGCGCAGATGCCCAGCACCTTCAGGTACTCACGGCCCGTGCGGATATAGCCGCGATACTTTGATACCACGGCAGCCATCAAAAGGATGGCGACGATCTTGGCGGGCTCACCTGGCTGGAACTGCACGCCGAATATCTTCACCCAGGAAGTCGCTCCCTTGACCGAGACGCCCACGAAGGGAAGATGGGGTGAGAGCAGCAGCAGGATGGTGAGGCCCAGGAGCAGGGGCACGTAGCCGGCGAGCTTGCGATAGTCGAAGGACCAGAACAGCAGCATCACGCAGAAGCCTAGGACGACACCGGTGACCTGGCGCCTGAAGCTGTAATCGACCGAGCCTTCGACGGCGCTGTGCACCACGATGAGACCATAGGCCACCAAGGCGAAGACGGCGAGCAGGAAGGGTACGTTGAGGAAGAACAGGGGCTTGCGCTCCTGTCTGATGATGCGTTGGCTGTTCGAGCTCGATCCTGGTAATGCGAACATGGCCATCACCTGGACTCATCCACGTACGCGCCGAACTCGACGTTGTCTTCGATCCCAAGACATTTGGCGAGAACCTTGCGTACGACCGGCGGGCAGATGGTGCCACCGAAACCGGCCTGCTCCAGAAGGGCGACGACCAGGTACTTGGGGTCACCGGCAGGTGCGTAGCCAACGTACCAACCGAAGTCGTCCTTGCCCGCGACCTCGGCGGTGCCGGTCTTACCGGCGGTGGTTATGGGGAAGTCACGGATGTAACCGTTCTCCCGCGCGACCAATCTGAGACCGTACCGCACCAGACTCAGGTCATCCTCGTTGTATTCGGGTTCATGGGAGTATTCCATGCCCTTGCTGATGAGCACTTCACCTTTGCTGGACAGGACCTCTTTGAGGACATGCGGTTTCACGCACTTGCCGATGGCGATACCTGAATAGGCGACCGCGTTCTGTAGAGGTGTGATGAGCACGTCACCTTGGCCGATGATCAGGTTGGCCATATCACCGGGAAGCCAGGTGGCATATTCCGGGGTATCCACGTTGTACGCCGCCTTCCAAGCGGCGGTGGGGATGCGCCCGACGGCCTCACCGGTCAACTCGAAGCCCGTCTTGCTTCCGAAGCCCCACTCCATGAGTCCATCCTGCAGGGCATTGGGTTCCTCGGCTCGATTGCGATAGAAGTTGAGTGAGATGTTGTAGAAGGCGATGTCACAGGAATATCTGAGCGCATTGGGCAGGTCGATGCGCCCGTGGCCGCTCGTACTCCAACATTTCTTGGCCCACTGTTCGCCCAATTCGGTCCAAACACCCTTGCAGACCCATGTCGAGCCATCGTTGACGATACCGTGCTTGAGGGCGGTCATGCTCGCGAAAGGCTTGATGGTGGACGCAGCGGGGTAGAGACCGCTGATGCAACGGTTGTTGAGGGGCTGGCCGGATTCGGGGCTCGTGAGGGATTCCCAGAGCTCGCTGGTGATGCCGCCGATGAACTTGGAGGGACTGTAGGTGGGGTAACTCGCCATGGCAAGGACACCACCGTCCTCCAGATCCAAACAGATGACAGCGCCAGCGGTGGCATCCCACATCTTGTAATCATCCTGTGCTCGTTGGAGTCCCTCGTACAGAGCCTCCTCAGCCGTTCTCTGGATATCGACATCGATGGTCAGACGGATGTCCTTGCCCGCTTGGGGGGCGACCTGATCGATCTGGGATACGACGTTGCCCTTGGCATCCACCTCGACGGTGTTCACGCCACGCACACCCTGGAGGACGCTCTCGAAGGCGAGCTCGACACCGGACTTGCCCACGATGTCGCCAGGCTCGTAGCTGATACCTTCCGTGACCTGCGATTCCTCGAGCTGCTCGGCGCTGATGGCACCGGTGTAGCCCAACACGTGGCAGGCGAGATCACCTTGGGGATACGTGCGCACGGTGCGGGATTCGATGGAGACACCGGGGAAGATGCCGGGGTGTTCCTCGATGAAGGCGACCGCCCGCATGGGGACATCGGTCGCCACGACGCGCTTGGCCTGGGCTCCCTCGCTTTCGTCGCGGATGCTCTGGCGGATGGCCTGACGCGGAATGCCCAGCACATTGGAGAGACGATGTACCACGTTGCGGTTGTTGGCAACGTCCGCATCGGCGACCACGGCGAGTGATATGCGATTGCCGATCAACTCGACACCATTGCGGTCGAAGATGCGCCCGCGCACCGCGCGGGTGGTGAAGGTGGTGGTGCGGTTGGAATCCGCGCGCTTCGCATAGGATTCGGAATTGATGAGCTGCATCGACCAGAGTTTCACGAAGAGCGTCGCGAGAATGGCCACGACACCAGTCTCGAGGAAGGCGAAGCGGGGCTTGAAGACGGATTTCTTCTCGCCGAAGTCCTCATCCTCGGTGTTCTGTGTGGAGGGTAGGGTCTTGGTGGTGCGCGCGACACCGATGCCCTTCTTGCGACCGGATTCCCTCGAACCGCGCAGCATGAGAGGCTTCTGCCGGTCGTAGATTGTCTTGACGATAACCGCCACCACTACCAACAGTACGATGATGAGCAGTGAGACGACCGCAGCTTTGATCGCAGCTTCCACGCCCCACCACCTACTTGAGCTTCTTGCCGCTGCTCTTGCGACGGCTCGCCCTGTGGCCAGCGCGGATGCGGGGCTTGTTCTGGGAGAGCTGCCAGTAGACGAACGGGTACACCAGGAAGGCGAAGGCGCTGTCATACAGCGTATTGGGGATAATGCGATACAGCAGGATGCCGCCCAAGCTGCTCGCCTCGCCCATGATGAGCAGGAGCAGACCATAGACCAGGTTGGCGCCCAGTGCGCACAGCGCGAACCATCCCACCGGCGACAGCCAACTCTCACTGAAGATGCTGCGCGGAAGCAGACTGCATGCGAAACCCATGATGGAGCAGATGAGAGCCATGCCACCAAGAGGCCCGACACCCAACAGGTCGAGCAGGAGGCCGGCGATGAAACCCACGGTGCAACCCCAACGGCTGTCGTAGAGGAAACCCGCCAGCGTGACCGGGACGAAGAGGATGTTGGGCACGATGCCGTTGATGGCGATGTTGGGGGCCACCATGAGCTGCAACAGAAGGCAGATGACGCAGACGATCAGGTAGAAGCGCAGGTCGGTATCCTCCATGGACTAATCACCCGCCTGCTGGTCGATACGCGAGACCTCGATCTCGTCACCGGTCAGTACAAGGACTTCCTCGGAGTATCTGGCGCTCGTGAGAGGCGCCACCACGATGGTGTAGTACAGATCGCCCTCGTCTCCTTCGACGCTCACGATCTCTCCGATGGCGATGCCCTTGGGATACACACCACCCATGCCACTGGTGATGATGACATCACCAACCTGCACCTTCTGGTCACGAGTGATGTAGTTCAAATACAGAGTGCCGTTGATGGAACCGTTCAGGATGCCTTCGGCACGGGAGGATTGGATCATGGCGGCGACGCCACTGTTCTCATCGGTGATCAGGCGAACGGTGGAGGACATGTAACTCACGTCCTCGACCTGACCGATCAGACCGGCGGAGTTCATGACGGGCATGCCCACCTCGATGCCATCACGCGAACCCTTGTTGATCTCGATGGAGAAGCTCCAGCTGTTGGACGAACGGCCGATCACGCTGGCACCCACGGCCTGCACGTTGTAGGCATCACGGATGGCGAGCAGACCCTGTAGGCGCTCCGCCTCCTGGCGGTATTCCTCGAGTTGCATGACCTGCGCCATGAGTTCGTCGTTCTGGTACTTGAGCGCAGCGATCTCGCTGGGGCTGGTTCCCATGTTTGAGAACGCGTTGCCAACGGCCCTGAAGGGGGCACCCAGGATGGAACCGAAGTGGGATAAGGGCGTCGTGATGACCTTGCTGCCGCTACGGACGTCATGCAGCACACCATCCTCCCCTTCCCGCGCCCAACAGGTGAGCAGGACGAGGGAGAGGATGACGAAGGCCAGGAGGTAGTACCACCCCGTGGCGTTCTTCTTCCTTGCGGTGCCGATGATCCTCATGATGGGACGCCCTGGCTATCGATTCTGCAGATAAGGCTGAGTGAGAGCTCCGGGGACTTCGAGGACCTTCGCGCAACCTTCGACCACATTGGTCAGCGCAGTGGGGGAAACGTATACGGGAACACCGGTCTCGGCCATGATGCGTTCATCGAGGCCACGGAGCAGTCCGCCACCTCCGGTGAGCAGGATGCCGTACTCCATGAGATCGGCGGAAAGATCAGCGGGGGTCTCGCGCAGAGTGGCCTTGACACCCTTGACGATCTCGTCGACGCAGGGCTTGAGGGCATCGCGGATCTCTTCGGATTCGAAGCGGATCGTACGGGGGCTGCCGGTGAGGTTGTCGCGACCGCAGACCTCGGCATCGAGTTCCTCAAGGAGTGGAGCGGCCGAGCCGATCTTGATCTTGATCTCCTCGGCGGTGCGCTCGCCGATCACCAGGTTGTAGGCTTCCTTGGCATATTCCTGGATGGCCGCATCGAAGGCGTTGCCGGCGACACGCACCGGAGTGCTCGCGACGATACCGCCGAACGAGATGACGGCGACTTCGCTCGTACCACCGCCGATGTCGACGACCATGGAGCCGGTGGGTTCCTCAACGGGAAGACCAGCGCCGATGGCAGCAGCCATGGGCTCTTCGATGAGGAACGCCTGACGGGCGCCCGCATCGATGCAGGCCTCGTAGACGGCCTTGCGCTCGACGCTGGTGGCACCGGTGGGAACGCAGATGACGATGCGGGGCTTGGACTGCCAGGGGTACTTACGGGGCAGAGCCTTGTTGATGAAATAGCGCAGCATCGCCTCGGTGACGTCGTAGTCGGCGATGACGCCATCACGCAGCGGACGCAGGGCGACGATATTGCCGGGAGTGCGGCCCAACAGGTCCTTCGCATCCAAACCGACGGCGAGGACGCGCTTCTCCTGCTGCTCGATGGCCACGACGGAGGGCTCGTTGAGCACGAGGCCCTGACCGC
Organism: Coriobacteriales bacterium; assembly: GCA_017434185.1. Classification (GTDB taxonomy): domain Bacteria; phylum Actinomycetota; class Coriobacteriia; order Coriobacteriales; family RUG844; genus RGIG2431. The sequence continues at coordinate 31,276 of JAFRFV010000187.1, read as the reverse complement.
GCACCAGAACAAGGGTGTTGGCGGTACCCAGGTCGATGGCCATGTCACTGGCCCAGTTGGCGAAGAGTGCATCGAAGATAGACACGATGTCGATCCATTTCTACTAACGGGTCCCGAAGGACGGCATGCGACACAAGACGACCATCATGACAGATGGTTGGTATTCAAGTGTAGCACAGCACGTGCATCTCCATCCTATTTCCGTGAATCAACGGATGCTTTACATCCTCACGTAACCGATACCGGCTAATGAACGGCACAGGACAGGCAGGGATCGTATGCACGCACGAGCTTCTCGACCAGCATCTTGAAGGTATCGGGATCACGGTCGACGATCCGCGGAACGAACAGGCGCAGGTCGTTCTCAAGGTTCGCAAGACTCTGAGCGGTGGGAGTCAGGATGTTGGCGTACTCCACGCGGCCCTTATCGTCCACATCGATCTCATAGTAGACGGTGCCGCGGGGAGCTTCCGTGGCAGCGACGCCATGGCCCGATTTGAACTCGAAGGGAGCGGGGGCACTGCTGCCGGTGTCAGCGGCGATCTCGCGGCAGAGCTGAGCGCAGCGCTCGACGCAGTCAACGAGTTCGATGGCCTGCGAGAGGTTGTTCTTGAAACTGTTGAGCCACACGGGGCGGAGACCCGCCTTGGCGGCGACGATGCGGGCGGCGGGTGAGAGCTTGCCCCAGCTCTGGTTCACGCGGGCGATCGCACCGGTCATGAAGGTGCGGCCGTTGGGAAGCGTGGAGAACTTGGCGTTGGAATACGGACGCGAGCGCTCGATGATGAAATCGCGGTACTCCCCCACCGGACGGGTCCACGCTGAGAGCAAAGCGCGGGTCTGTCCGGAGATGACAGCGTAGTCGTCGTCCTCCACCAGGCACAGAAGGTCACCCTGGCTCTTGAAATCGGGCACCTCGAAATGACCGAACAGATCGCCCGTGGCGATGCAGTCATCCGCGATCGCCTGGAGACGATCGGCGAGGGCGAGCAGGACCTTGGGGTCGGGTTCCGCGGTGAAGCCACCGATGACGCAGGTGTTGGGATGTACGCTGCGACCTCCAACCGCGTTGCAGAGCTCGTTACCCAGACGCTTGATCTCCAAAGCACGGCTGAGCACATCGGGTGCTGCGGTCGCCAGCGGGAAGGCGCTCTGGAGCCCAACGTAGTCCGGAGCAGCGAGCACATACAGGTGGGTGGCGTGATTCTGCAGATAGGAACCGCGGATGAGCAGGGAGCGCAGCTTGGAGGTACGCTCACTCACCTCGATGCCCATCGCATCCTCAAGGCACAGGAGAGAGGTGATGGCATGGTTGGGAGAGCAGATGCCGCAGATGCGGCTCGCGATGTAGGAGACTTCCGTGCAGCTACGTCCGCGCACCATCTGTTCGAACATGCGCGCGGGTTCGGTGATGTTCATCTCGACGTCCGTCAAGACGCCATCCTGCACCTCTATGTTCACGTTGCCATGGCCTTCGATCCTGGCCACGTGGTGGATGTTCAATCTCGTTTGGGTCATCTGGATCCACCTTTCGCCATCAGGACCGCGAACTGTCCTGACCGGCCTTGTTGAAGATCTGCAGACGGGCATCGAAGTCCGCGACATCAAGGCCGTAACCGGCGACGATATCGCGCGCGCTATCCAGATTGGCGCTCGCCGCCAGACCGCGGCAACCATTGCAGGGATAGCCGAGTTTGATGCAGGGAGCACCGCAACCGGCGCGGGTCACGAGCCCAAGACAGATCCTGCCGCGCTCGAAGAAGCACACGTCCTCATTCAAGCGACAGTCGCCGCACATGGAACGGCCTCCGGCTTCCGGATTGCCACCCATGAGGGCACGTTGGAGCACCGCGACGAGTTCGAGGGGTTCGATGGGACAACCGGGTACGGTGAAATCGACCGCGATGATATCGCTCACGGGACGCGGGCTGGCCATGCTGCCACAGGATGCGGGCACATCGCCGTAGACCCGTTTTGCGAAGTCATCCACGTTCCCGCGGGCGAGCCCCGGGATGCCACCGGTGACGGCACAGGCGCCTATGGCGATGACGACCTTCGCGCGCTCCCTTATCCACTGGAGTGTCTCGACGTGCTCCTGGGTGCACACCGCACCCTCGATGATGGCGATATCGAAGTCTTCCGGCAGCGGAGCACTCGACACGAGCTGCCAGTAGACGAGCTCGAACATACCCAGCACATCGAGAAGTTCCCTCTCGATATTGGTCATCTGCACTTGGCAGCCGAAGTCGCTCGCCAGACCGAAGACGGCCACCTTGGCAGCTTCCTTGTGCTCGAGGGCATGGGAGGCGGGATTGATCTGGTTGAGTCCGAATACCTTCTTGCCTGCCATCTACATCGCCCCCTGGATGTTGACGGCTTCCCAGTAGTTGAACACCGGCCCGTCGATGCAGGTGTACTGGTGGCCCACCATGCAGTGACCGCAACGGCCCATACCGCATTTCATCTGTCGCTCGAAAGAGACGTAGATCTTGTCGTAATGCAGACCCTTCTTACGCATCTCGGCGATGACGAAGCGGTACATGCCCGGAGGGCCGACGATGGCTCCGTAGGTGTTGGAGGGATCGAGTTCGAGACCGGGGATGAACTTGGTCACAAGACCCACCTCGCCATCCCACGGGAGGTCGTTGGTGCGATCGACCGTGAGGATGAGGTTGAAGTCCTTGCGGTGGCGCCACATCTCGAACTGGGAACGGAACATGACCTCAGCGGGATTGCGGGAGCCATAGATGATGGTAACGTTGCCGAACTCGCTGCGTTCATCGTGGATGTGGTTGATGAGCGAGCGCAGGGGTGCGATGCCCAGACCACCGGCCACGAGCAGGATGTCCTTCCCCTTCATCTCCTCGAAGGGGAAGCCATGGCCGAAGGGACCGCGCAGGCCCACGACATCGCCGCATTGCATGTCGTGGAGCACCGTGGTCACGGTACCGGCACGGCGTACGCACAGCTCGATGAAGCCCTGCTTGGAAGGCGAACTTGAGATCGAGATGGGGGCCTCACCCACACCGAAGATGGAGAGTTCGACGAACTGACCATCACTGTGATGGAAGGCCTCGCGGACATCGGGATCGATGATGCGCAGCTCGAAGAGCTTCTCGGTGGAGGTGAGCTCGGTGATGGAAGTGATACGTGCAGGCCAGGGGCGGTAGGGATTCTCGAACATGGATGGCTTTGCCAGCTGGGTCACGAGCGGCCTCCTTCCCCTTGTGCGGCCGCATCGCTCTGGACCGCCTTGTGCTGCAGGCCCTGGATGACGACGCGGGGGCTGATATGCGCCTTGCAGGCACGTTCGCAACGACCGCAGCCGGTGCAAAGGGTGTTGCCGTACTTGGAGAGATACCCCAGGAACTTGTGGTAGAAGCGATTGCGCACGCGCGACGCGGCGGTGGGACGGAAGTTGTGGCCACCCGCCACGAGCGCGAAGGAAGGCGAGCAACAGGAATCCCAGAGCCTCAGGCGGGCGCCCGATCGTCCGCCGGCGTCGAGCTTGTCCACCATGTTGAAACAGTAGCAGGTGGGGCAGACCATCGAGCAGGCGGTGCATGACAAGCATCGATCGCCCAGCTCGTCCCAGAGCCCGTCGTTGTAGAAGGCATCCATCAGGATGGGCAGCTCGTAGACGGCGGGACCACTGCTGAAGCTGTTCTTGAAGGCGCGCGCCTTCTCCTGGAAGTCGATGGAGTCCTTGGGGCTGGCGGGACGCGCGCTGGTGGCGACAGCCAGGATCTCCGCCGCGGTGACGGACAGGATGGACACGAGATAGCGATCGCCCAGGTCGTGCAGGAACAGATCGTAGCCCTGGGTCACCTCATCGGTGCCCCACAGGTTGCAGAAGCAGTGATCGTTGGGCGTGCAATCGATGCCCACGATCATGGTCGCTTCACGCTGGGCGCGATAGTAGGGATCCGGGAAATCACTGGCCATGAAGACGGCATCCAGACGATTGATCGCATTGATATCGCATGAATGGAGGCCAAAGAGGACACGCGGCACCACGGGGATGTCGATGTCCTTGACCTCGTTGTTCACGGTGTCGTAGGTGAACAGCTCCGCCTTGGGAGGGAACAGGTACTTCTTGGGCGGCAGCAGGGTGGTGTCGTAGTCGACACGCAGACGCGAGGGGTCGCTGCCCACCTCGTCGAAGGCGAAACCGCCATTGCGCTCGACCGGACCGACGACCTCGTAATGGGCCGCGAAGCCGCGCACGAGCGATGGAACCTCGTTCTTATCGATCACGCGGAAGAGCATGTCCTGCCCCTACCCCGCGACCTAACCGAAGAAGATGCCGATCTCACGCTCGGCGGATGCGGGGGAATCGGAACCGTGGATGACGTTCTCGTCCATGACCAGGCCGAAATCACCGCGGATGGTGCCGGGGCCGGCATTGAGCGGGTTGGTGGGACCCATGAGACGACGGGCGTTGGCGACGGCATCGGGGCCGGCGACGACGCACTTGACCACGGGACCGGAGGTGATGTAGCTGATAAGACCCGCGTAGAAGGGCTTACCCTCATGCTCCTTGTAATTGGCTGCGGCCTGCTCGGGGGTTACGTTCGCGAGCTCGATGCGCTCGAACTTCAAACCGGCACGCTCGAAGCGGTTGATGATCTCGCCGATGTGGCCGTTGCGCACGGCATCCGGCTTGAGCATGATGTAGGTCCTTTGGAACTCTGCCATGTCTTGGGGTCCTTTCTCGTCTTCTTCCAGATGGCTGTTCTTATATCGAGGATGTGGATCAGGGTTGGGTGCTGGCGAAGACCAGCTCGACGTTGGTGATCTTCCAGCCCAGCATGTCGCGACCCAAGGTGACGACGTATTTGAGATCGCCGCCCTGCGGGGTGGTCACGACCACGGATGCAGTGGAATCGGTCATGCTGCGCTGCATCGAGGTGATCTTGACCTTGTCGCTCTTGGGAACCATGGACATAACCTGCATGATGTCGTCTTCATCCGCCTGGGCCCAGTACTGGGTCAGGTCGCCACCGCTGGCATAGGCGTGGAACATATCGGTGACGACGGTTTCCTGCATCGGGTAACCATAACCCTTGTAATAGGCGAAGCCCACGGCGCCAAGGGCGAGCAGGATGAGGATGGCCAGGGCGAGGAGGATCTTGAGACCGATGTTCTTGAGCTTACGCTCCTGGCGTACGTACTCACGACCCATCTGGTTGATCTGATCCTCGGTCACGCTGAAGAAACCGGTGTCATCGACGGGCGGGATGTAGGCGCTGTCATCGGTCGCCGCCTCCCAGCTGCCGGTCGATCCGGCCTTGTAGGCGGCCATGAGAGCTTCCTGGTCGACGGCACCGGGTGCCTCGGCGGGAACATCACCAACCGCGGCCTTGGCAGCGACGTAATCAGCCTGGGCCGCCTTGGAGAGTTGGTAGTCACCGTTCTCGAGGGCGGACTCGAACGAGCTGACAGCCTCGCGCATGCGGCCGGTCACGTAATAGGCTTGACCCAGGTTGGCGAATGCCTTGCTACGGTTGGAGTCACTCGTGTCGAACTCGAGACTCGCGCGGTAGGCCTCGACGGCATCATGGGGACGGTTGAGAGCCATGAAGCACACGCCCAGGTTCACCAGGGAGCGGGCAGGGTCGGGATTGGCCTCGTCCAAGGCGGCGGCACGGAAGGCGGTGCCGGCCTCAGCGGCCTTGCCAAGCTTCAGAAGCGCCTGGCCCTGTGCGTTGTAGGCCTTGTAGGGAGCGTCGTTGGCCTCATCGGCCAGAGCTTCCTCATAGAAGGGCAGGGCACCTTCGTAATCACCGGAAGCGGCATAGGCGAGACCCATGTTGACGAGAAGGGCGGAGCGACGATCGTAGTCGGGATCGTCCAGCGCCTTCCCATAGGCGGGGATGGCCTTGTCCAGGCGCTTCATCTTGACCAGGCAGTTGCCCATCTGATGGTAGATGAAGCCCGTCTCGCCGGGCTCGATGGAAGCCGATTCCTCGCGCAGTATGCGCAGATAGGTCTCCAATGCCAGCGCATAGTTGCCGGCTTCGTAGGCTTCCTTCGCGATCGTTGATGATTGCGGGTTCATGTGACTCCTCGTTCGCTGCGGGTGCGTTTGGGCTGCGTCAAGCGAGCATGGCTCGCGCGGTCGTGCTAAGGGATGGTGCTAGTCGGCGTTCTCGATGCTGATCTTCTTCATGATGTCGCCCTGACGCAGACTGTGGACGACGTCGAGGCCCTCGATGGTGTCGCCGAATACGGTGTAGTCGCGATCCAGGAAGGGCTGGGGGCCAAGGCAGAGGTAGAACTGGCTGCCGGCGGAATCGGGCATGCTGGAGCGGGCCATAGCCAGGGTGCCGTCCTTGTGGCGGTTGTTGGGGTTGGTCTTCCACTCGCCCTTGATGCTGTAGCCCGGACCGCCCCTGCCGTTGCCCATGGGGTCGCCACCCTGGATGACGAAGTTGGGAACGTAGCGATGGAACTTCAGACCATCGTAGAAGCCCTTCTTGGCCAGTTCGACGAAGTTGCCAACGTGGATGGGAGCATCGAAGCCGTGCAGCCGCACGCGGATGGTGCCCTTGTTGGTCTCGATGACGGCGATCTCCTTGCCGTTGGGCTTGTATGCGGGGGTGTAGAGCGGTGCGTAGGGCATGTTGTAGCCTCCATCTTCTAGACGGCATTATCCTGCATATCGTAGCGGCACGAAGGCCGCCAGTTAATAGGATAGCAGAGAATACACGATTATTCCCGCTAGGGCGGATGCGAACGGAGGGCGAATGACCTCCCATCACATGTGATGATTGTCGTGGGAAGCCCGAATGAGCCTTGTATGTGACCCCCCGCTGTGATTAACTAGCAATGTTGTGCGCATTGATGCGAATTGCGCACATCACTTCACAGGTGCCGGCGGGAGCTGGCGAGACTGCAGCCTGCAAGAGGCGGGCTGTAAAGGAGGCGATAAACATGGGGGCCCTTAGCACCGACAAGATCCGCAACCTCGTCCTGCTGGGACAGGATGGATCCGGTAAGACCAGCTTGGCAGAAGCCATGCTGTACATGACCAAGCGTACCAACCGCATGGGTACCACCAGCGACGGCAAGTCCAATCTGGACTTCGATTCCGAGGAGATCAAGCGCAAGTTCACGATCTCCACTTCCATCGCTCCCATCACCTTCGGTGATTACAAGTTCAATCTCCTGGACACCTCGGGCTTCTCCGATTTCATGGGTGACACCGTCGCCGCCATGTTCGCGGCTGAGCTGGGCCTGTTCGTCGTCGACGCCGTCGCCGGTCCCCAGGTCGCGACGAAGAAGCTGTGGCGTAAGGCCGATGAGACCAACATGGCCCGCGCGATCTTCATCAACCACGTCGACCGTGAGCACACCGACTTCGACATCGTCATGGATGCCCTCACCAAGGCCTTCGGCAAGCGCCTGGGCGCCGTGACCATCCCCATGGGCGTCGCCGAGAACTTCAAGGGCGTCGTCGACATCGTGCGCATGAAGGCACGTGTTTGGAAGGACGGCAAGGAGATCATCACCGACATCCCCGCCGAATACGCCGACGCCGCCGAATCCGCCCGTGAGACTCTGTGCGAACTCATCGCCGAGGCGGATGACGAACTCCTGATGAAGTACTTCGAGGGCGAGCCCTTCGAGCAGGATGAGATCGAGACCCTCCTGAAGCTCGCCATCTCCCAGGACATCTTCGTCCCCGTGTTCGTTGGCAGCACCCTGGTCATGCAGGGCGTCTATGGCCTCATGGAGGACATCGCCGCCTACTTCCCCGCCCCCACCGAGCACGCTCCCATCGCCAGCAACGACGGCGATATCGAAATCGATCCCGCTGGCGAACCCGCCGGCTATGTCTTCAAGACCCTCTCCGATCCCTTCGTCGGCCGCCTGAGCTACATCAAGGTCCTGAGTGGGAAGCTCGAGCCCAACATCGAACTCTCCAATGGCCGTACCGGCAAGAAGGAGCGTCTGGGTCACCTCTACGTCATGATGGGCAAGGAGAACACCGACGTGAAGGAAGCCGTGGCAGGTGACATCATCGTCGTTCCCAAGCTCTCCGAAGCCACCACGGGCGATACCCTCTCCGCCGGCGGTCATCTTGTGGTCGAAGGTCCCAAGCTGCCCGAGCCCCTCTATCCCGTTCCCATCGAGGCGGCGAACAAGAAGGACGAGGACAAGCTGGGCGACTTCCTGGCCAAGGCCGTCGAAACCGATCCCACGCTGGTCATGTACCGCGATGAGGAGACCCATCAGACCATCGTCAAGGGTCTGGGCGAGACTCAGATCGACGTGGTCCTGTCCCGCATCAAGGACCGCAACGGCATCGCCGTCAACCAGCTTCCCATCCGCGTTCCCTATCGCGAGTCCATCCGCCGCACCGCTCAGGCACAGGGTCGTCACAAGAAGCAGACCGGCGGTTCCGGTCAGTTCGGTGATTGCTGGCTGCGCGTCGAGCCCAACCCCGGCATGGGCTATGAATTCTTGGATGAGGTCGTTGGCGGTCGCATCCCGCGCAACTTCATCCCCGCTGTCGACAAGGGCGTTCGCGAGACCATGGCCGACGGCATCCTGGCCGGCTATCCCATGGTGGATATCAAGTGCGCTGTCTACGATGGTAGCTACCATCCCGTCGACTCCAATGAAATGGCCTTCAAGACCGCAGCCCGTCTGGGCCTGAAGAACGCCTGCGCCAAGGCCGACATGTACCTGCTCGAGCCCATGGCCAACATCACCGTCACCGTCGACGAGGAGTACGCCGGCTCGATCATGAGCGATATGCCCACCAAGCGTGGCCGTATCGAGGGCATGAGCACCAACGAGTTCGGCGAGAGCGTCATCAAGGCCCGCGTGCCCTATGCCGAGGTCGTGCAGTACGGCAAGCAGCTGCGCTCCCTCACCCGCGGCTCCGGCGAGTACACCATCGAGGTCGAAGGTTACGAGGAAGTCCCGCGTGACCAGGCCGCCAAGATCATCGCCGAGTACGAGGCCTCCAAGAACGAGAAGTAGTTCCCCAAGCGCTACGAGAAGCGCTTATCACCTGTGAATGAGAAGAGCGGGTCCGAAAGGGCCCGCTCTCTGTTCTCATGGCGCCCTCTAAAGGATTCGAACCTTCGGCCTACTGCTCCGGAGGCAGTCGCTCTATCCCCTGAGCTAAGAGGGCATGCACGTGTTGTTACGCAGCGTAAATGGCGTTTGCGCATGTGCGTGTTACATATTATCCTTGCATAGGCGCTTTCGACCCCACGAAATCGCAAGCGTGAAGGATAGGACAGCTTGGACGAGAGAGCACGGGAACGCATGGATAGGATCCTCTTCATCGTCAACCCCGCTGCCAAGAACGGCAAGGGCGAGAACTACCTGCCCATCATCGCCGATGGGATGGAGCACCGCGGCCCCTACGATGTGATGCTCACCACGGCGCAGGGTGATGCCCTGCGCATGGCGCGTGAGGACACGGGGCACGATGTCATCATCGCGGTGAGCGGAGACGGCACGGCCCACGAGATCATCAACGGCATCATGCGGCGTCCTGCGAACGATCGGCCCGCCTTCGGTGTGCTCCCCGTGGGCTCGGGCAACGACTTCTGCCGCACGTTGGGTATCCCGCTGGGCCAGGAACACGCCAGGGAAGCGCTCGATGGTCTGCTGGACGGCGTCGTCGTTCCCATGGACCTGGGCATGTTCAACGACTCCTACTTCCTCGAGAGCCTCTCGTTCGGCCTGGACGCCGCCATCGCGATCCGCACCATGGATCTGCGTAAGAAGACCGACGAGAGCGGCACCATGCTCTACCTGCATGCCGGCCTGCAGGTACTGCGGAACGAGTACCGCGCCTACCCCGTGCATTTCTCCCTCGACGGCGCGGATCCGGTGGATAAGGACCTGCTGATGCTGGCGTTCACCGTGGGCGCGACCTATGGAGGCGGCTTCGCCATCGCCCCCGATGCGGACCCCTGTGACGGGATGCTCAACTACTGCTTCACCGACGCCGTGGGCAAGATCAAGGGCCTGGGAGTGCTTGGGCTCGCGATGAAGGGGAAACATGGTGGATTGCGCTATGTGAACATGGGCAGGACGCGGGATGCCGTGGTAGAGTTCGAGATGCAGGTGCCCGCCCAAGCCGATGGAGAGGAAGTACTGGGAGACAGCTTCCGCATCCGCATCCTCCCCAAAGCCTACCAGGTGCTGGTGCCCCGGGGATCCCGGGTGGCGACGGCTCGGATACGATAGACTTCGACAAGGGATTCAAAGAAGAGAGAGGACCCCAACATGGCAGTCAAGAAGCAAGGCGATCTGGTCAAGGAAGCGCGCGTCGCCGCAGGTCTGACGCAGGAGCAGCTGGCGCGCAAGGTCAAGAACTGCACCGCGACCGACATCGGCAAGTGCGAGCGCAAGGAGAAGAACCTCACCCAGGAGCAACTCAAGCAGATAGCGAAGGCCACCGGGGTCACGCAGAAGTCCCTGCTCGAGGCGCCCAAGAACGTGAAGACCACCAGTTCCAGCAGCAGTTCAAGCTCGAGCGGTAAGACAAGCAGCTCGAGCTCCAGCAGCAGCGGCACCTCGATGAAGGTGACCGCCACCGAGAAGAAGCTCGTCGAGGCCTATCGCGCCGCCGACAGCGACGCCCGCAAGGCAGCCATGAAGATCCTCAAGGGCGAGAAGGACAGCGCGAGCGACATCCTGGAGTCCGTGCTCAACTCGCTGCTCAAGGGCAAGATCAGCGGCAAGAGCGGTGTCGCGGAAGCCGAGGAGGGTTCCGGCCCCGGTGCCTCCCTCGTACAGTCGCTCCTGAGCACCCTGGGCTCCGCACAGACGAGCGGCAAGAAGAAGAGCGACGACGGCATCGACTTCGCGGAGATCCTCTTCAGCATGCTCAGCAAGAAGTAGGCCGCGCACTCATCCACAGGGAAACAGGACGGGCCCGGAATCTCCGGGCCCGTCTTATTGTCGTGCTTGATGGGGCGACTAGTTGCTGATGCAGAGGCAGCAGTCGATGACCAGAGCCTCACCGGTCATCATGAAGCTCTCGTCGGAGGCCAGATAGACGGCACCATAGGCGATATCATCGGGCACACCCAGACGACCCAGATAGCAGTGCTCCTCGATCATCTTCGCCTGCTCCTCGGGGTTGTTCTTGACGAAGTCCGGGGTCATGTTGGTCATGATGGGACCGGGCAGGATGGTGTTGACGCGAACCTTCTGCTTCGCGAACTCCTTGGCCACGTTCATGGACAGATTGGAGACGGCGGCCTTCATGGAACCATAGTAGAAGGAACCCAGCTCCGGCCAGATGCTGGAGATGGAGGCGACGTTGATGATGGAGCCGCCACCGGCAGCGATCATGTCGGGGATGAACATCTGCATACCCCAGGCATAGGACCTGAAGTTGGTCTCGAAGACCAGCTGCAGGTTCTCATCGGTCTGCTCGAGGAAGGAGCAGAACGGAGGGCAGACACCGGTGCAGTTGAAGAGCACGTTGACCTTGCCCATCTTCTCCAGAGCGAAGTCATGCAGGGCCTGGAGCTGATCCTTGTAGCGCACATCGCACTTGAAGAAGTAGCCCTTGCCGCCAACCTCCTCGATCTTGGCGAGGAGCTCGGCACCCTTGGCCTCGTTACGACCGGTACCGACGACCACGGCGCCTTCCTTGGCGAACATGATGGCGGTTGCCTCGCCGATGCCGGAGGTGGCACCGGTGACGACTGCGAACTTGTTATCGAGCCTTCCCATTTGATTTCCTTTCTACTTCATCCTTCATCCACGGAGTACGCGGATGCTTGATACCTTCAGGTGATGAGAACGACGAGACGTAACAGGAGAACTACTTGCCCTCTTCCTCGAGATACTTCTCCAGCAGCGGATCGCCGTACTTGCCACCGGTCTTGGGCAGACCGAAGATGGCCACCAGAGCAGCGCCGACAGCGGAGAGAGCGGTGAAGAGGAAGATGTAGACCAAGCTGCCACCGAAGAGGCCGGTCCACCAACCACCGATGATGGGAGCGGTGGCGGCGCCGATGGTGGCGATGGTGATCAGGACACCGGGGCCCGCATTGCGCAGATTGGGAGGATAGACCTCACCATACAGCGTCTGCTGGATGGGAGCGGTGATGGTGAAGATGCCCAGGATGACGAAGATAGCGAAGAGGACGAAGGTGTTGTTTCCGCCGCCCTTGAGATAGAAGAACGCGATCAGATACATGACCGCTGCACCAAGGAGCAGACCACCGAAGAAGAGCTTGCGGGAGAGGATCTTATCGCTCAGGGTGGGCCAGAGGGCGAGACCAACGAGGTTGGCGATCATGATGGCGGTACCGATACCACCGGCGACCTTGATGCTGAAGCCAGCCTCCATGATGGCGCCGACCTGGTACACGTTGGCTCCCACGAACATCCAGAACCACAGGATCATGGACAGAGCGAAGATCCAGGTGACAGGATACTTGAGGGCCTTGATGACGTTGGCGCGGTCCTCCTTCTTCTTGGCTTCCTTCTCCTCGGCGGTGAGCTCGGGAGCACGCATACGCTCGGCTTCCTCGGGGGTGTAACCCAGCGGGATGGTCCCCTCATCATAGGGATTGTCGCGGACCATCAGGAACCAGATGATGCCGGCGATGATCAGAACGACACCGACGCCACCGAAAGCGACCGCCCAGCCGCTCTTGAGGATGACGACGGGAAGGATGATGCCCATGAGAGCACCGGTCGCAGTGCCACCCAGAACGTTGAGCAGCATGCCGCGAGCGCGCAGCTGGGGCGCGAACCAATCGGAGATCAGCTTGGGCAGCAGGCTGACGAGCGCGAAGGCAGCGAAGAGACCTGCGATGCCGTAGAAGATGCAGGGGCCGATGGGAGAGGCGCCACCGGTGACGCCACCCAGGATGTAGCAGATACCCATGCCGATGAGGCCCAGGGCGACGAGCTTGCGAGCGCCGAAGCGGTCACCCAGCATACCCACGAAGAAGCCGAACACACCGCAGGTGAGCTGGTAGAGTGAGGCACCCCACGCGATATCGGTGGGCGCGATCTTGAATGCCTCCGCGATATAGGGAGACACATAGCCCCAGATCTGGGGGCCTGCGATGGCAGCGATACCCGCGAAGAAACCGCCGGTGGCCACCACCCAGGCATAGTTGGGTGATTTAGCAGTTGCCATTGGTACACCTTTCCTTTCTCTCCACTTGAATCATCGTTCTCCGAGCCATCGCGCCCTTCAAGGCGGCGCATACCTTGGAACCTGTAGTGGAACGCTAGCCCTCGTAATCCGGCTCGAGCTTGCGCAGCTCGCTGAAGAGCACGAAGGGGGGCTCGCCGTAGTCGCTCCAGCGCTCAGCGGGACGAGTGGGCAGCAGCCCGAGCCTCTCCATCTCGTCAGCCACATCCTCCAGGCCGTACTTCTCGTAGGTCTCGCGATACGGCCATCCGGTCTCCAGATCGAAACCGCGGGCTTCGTAGACCAGGTCGACCATCTCGTTCCAACTCTTCCAATCCGCGACCTCGTTCCAGGAATCGGGGATGGAGATGGTGCGCCAGATGCTTGCGATCTCGCTTTGACGGGTGCGACCGTGATTGCGGATGAGGAAGGCACGGAACAGGAGCTTGGAGCGGAAGGCCGCTTCCATGAGTTCCTCCGGGGTCATTGGATAACCCGTCGCGGCCTGATACATGACCGATTCCATCTCGGGCCAACGCGGGTCGGGGCTCTGCCACTCGCAGCTCATGACGGAGTCCTTGATATCGGCGTAGTTCTGGATGTGGATGATCGCGTCGATCACGCCCTGGTAGTGATAGGGGTCCGCAAGTGCGGGTGCATGGTGCTCGAATCCGGCATGGAAGTGTTCGACGGTCTGTGCATCACGGGTGTTCATCATGTTGTTGATGTTCATCGCGAGCCACGTGGGCTTCTCGATGGCACCCTGGAATCCACGACCCTGCCAGTGCACGGACTGGCCGTTGGCCGCTTCCCAACTCACCGGGATATCCGTGCGCTTGCCGCCCAGGATCCTGGAATGACGGTTGTGGAAGATGCTCTCGCTGAACTTCTCGTAACCCAGCGTGCGGATGGCACGGGACATGCCTTCGGCGAAGATGTTGCCGTAGTAGCCCCTGCGATACACCAGGTTGCCGATGAACTCCTTCATGAATTCGGCATCGCTCGCATCGACCGGTCGCGAGCAGCCAAGGTTGTCCATTCCCTCGAAGAGGCCTTCCTTCTGGCACATGGAAAGCCAAGTGCACATCCAGATGACGACTTCCCACTTGTCGATACCGTACTCGTTGCACAGATCGTTGATGATGGTGCCGCGATCGTAGTCGGGCTGCCACAGGTCATAGGTGTCACCGGGGAATCCCTGCGCCTGCTCCTCGAAGTGCGGGTCGCTGAAGTCGGGCACCGGGAACTCCTGACCCAACATCTTGCAGGGCGCACAGTAATTCTGCTTGGTGGGCCAGAACTGGCCAACGCTCGAACCGATGTCGGTCCGGTAGTCGAAGGTGCCCATGCTGACGCACTTCTCGATGTGGTTCTGGCGTTCGGGACCGAAGGCGGAGACACCGTTGATGAGCAGCGCGTTGCAATGCTGGTTGCAACCAGGGCTGCAGGCGACGTTGCCACGATCGTAGACGGCGGGGAACTCGCTGCCGGGGATACCGCACACGGTCTTGTGCAGCACCGGGGAGGGACGCATGCCCGGCTGGTTCATATGGGTTCTCAGGTAGATGAGCTTATCCAGATCAGCCGGAGCCACGACGCCCGTTCCGCACACGGTGATGGCCTTGAGTTTCTTGGAACCCCAGACGGCGCCGAAACCACCCTTCGAGAAGCAGCAGTCGTTGGCATGGGTGATGGAGGCGATACGCACCAGATTCTCACCGGCGGGGCCGATGACCATGGACTTGTACTCCTCACCGTACTTCTGCGCGATGGCCTCCTGTGCTTGGTGCACACGGGTGCCCCAGAGATCGCCTGCGGGCAGGATCTCGATCTTCTCGTTCTTGATCTTGATGATGACCGGTGATTGCGCCTTACCCTCGACGATGAAACCGTCCCAGCCCGCGTACTTGAGCTCCGTGGCGAACCAACCGCCGATGTTGCCCCAGCTGTACTGCTCGGGATTGTTGCTGGCGCCGATGGCGCACGCCTCGCTGCGCCCGCCAGCCGGGATACCGGTGCCCGTGGTGGGGCCGGTCATGTAGATGAACTTGTTGCCCTCATCGAAGGGACCGGTGCCGGGAGGCAGCTCGTCCCAGGCGATGCGGTTGATGATCATGCGTCCACCAACATACTTGGGAACGAACTGGTAGGTGTCGATGACGCTCACTTCACCGGTGCTCAGGTTGATGCGCGCGATCTTGCCGACGAAACCAAGGAAGCCCTGTGTGTTGTTGGGATTGTCGAGGATGTCCTGCTTGGAATAGTGTGGCATGTCTCTCCCCTCCCCTAATCCTGCGGCGCCGCGGACTTGGGCCACCATCCGTCCTCACGCAGGACGGAATCGTCACTCAAGCCGATGCAGACGACCTGGCAATACTTGATGCACTGGGGGCCATCCGGGTTGCCGCGACACAGATCGCACTTGACGGCCTTGGTACCCCTCTTCACGTTGCTCCTGCGCAGCGAGATACGCGATGGCGTGAACTTGCATGCCTTCATGCAGCGTCCGCAGCCGATGCAGGAATCCTCATTCACGTAGACGATCCCGGTGTCGGCGTCGATGCACATCGCATCATCCTTGAGCGGGCAGGCCTCGTAGCAGGGATGGTCATCGCACTGCTGGCAGGACAGGATCTCGTGGATGAGGGATCGTCTTGCCAGCTTGAGCCTGATCCTGCAGTTGCCGGGACCCGTGAAGCCCTCATGGGTCAAACCGCACATGATGGAGCAGGCTTCGCAGCCAGCGCAGAGGGAATACTCCGGTGAGTACTGGACGATATGGTTCCCATAACCCTCCATAGTCGCTCCTTTCTTTCTCGTTTCCCCTTCTGAATAAGCGCCCGGTCGATCGAGCGCTGGATAATGCCCCGGCTATTCCTCGCCGATCTCGAGATGCGACGGCGTGTTCTTGGGCAGCAGGAAGATGCAGACAGCCGCAAGGAGGATGCAGATGGCAGCCCCGATGTAGATGGCCTGATAGCAGTTGAGACCGAAGGTGATGCCACCATCCACACTGGGATACATGCTCTGTGCGATGGGAGCGATGATGTAGCCGCAGATCAGCCAGCCACCAAGGTTCTGCAGGGTGGACTGGAGACCACCGACAGCGCCCAGGTTGCGCGGATCGATACCGGGAAGCAGCGCGGGGACCGTCTTGCCCATGGCAAGGATGACACCCATGAACAGGCTGAAGCCGATGATGGTGATCCAAGTGGCGATACCAAAGGGGAAGAACAGGATGGATGCAGTGAAGGCAGCCAGGATCGCGCAGGCGGCGATCATGACACCACGGAAGGTCTTGAACCTGGCCACGACGGCGGGGCCGAAGATGGAGGACAGGGCGACGAAGATGGTGGAGACGAGGGCGATGGTGCCCACCAGACCCATGTTGCCACCGGAGAGGATACCGAGAGAGGCATTCATGTAGGTCTGAGCGGTGGTGGAGATACCGAAGACGAACATGATCATGAGGGAGACCAGCCAGACGTTCTTATCCTTCATGACGGCCTTGAAGGCGTCCATACCAACGGTGGAGGACTTGTCACCGGACTCGGCGGGATGGGTCTTGTACATGAACACCCACACTGCCATGGCGACCAGACTGGCGATGGCACTCACGAGCAGGGAGGTCTTGGTGCCCCACAGTGCACCGCACTTGAGGGCGACACCAGCACCGATGGAGGCACCGGCGACGTAGATACCCATCGCGATACCCATGTTCTTGCCGGGGAACCACAGGCGGATACCCTTGGTGGAGTTCGCATTCATGACAGCCAGACCGAAGCCCATGACCAAGCTCGATACGAACAACCACAGGAAGCTGTGGGCGAAGGCACGCCACCAGGCACCTACGATGAAGAAGCAGATGGCGAAGATCATGATCTTCTTGATACCGATCCTATCACCCCAGTTACCGGTGATGATGCCAAAGAGCAGACCGGCCAAGTACGGCGTATTGGCCAGCATACCGAACTGCGCGGGGGTGAGCTGCATCTCCTGCATGATGTACGGCGCGATGCCGGGCATGATGATCAGGGAGAACTGCATTGTGAACAAGACGATTACCATGCCGACCAAGCAGAGCCACCTTTGTGGATACAGCTCGGTTGCGACAGCGGCGTTGGAATCCGCCATTTCCTCTCTCCTTCCACTCGATATCCCTGGAGCATGACGAGCCAAGGCGGGTCATGCCTTCCTATGCAGAGTCAATATATCGAGGAAAGAAGAGGGTATCCTGTATCAGATGCACGAAATGGATTGGGCACTTGCGAGAAGAACCCTCCGACAGGACACGGGCGGAGTGGTGGATAAGCGCTGCTCAGTCGGTGGATTCCGCCTGTTTGACCTTGAACAGGGCTTCGAGTCGCTCACGATCCAGACGCTGGAAGACCAGACGGTATTCCATGATGATGCGTTCGCGGGTGAGCTGATCATCGAGTGAGAGTGCGAAGCGCTTCTCGATTTGCTTGATACGATAGAGCACGGAATTGCGGTGCATGAACATGATGCGCCCCACTCTGGAGGCGTTGCGCTCGTACTTGAGGAAGTACCACAACAGGGCGAAATCCCCAGTGGGATCGGATGCCTCCTCCTTTGCGAGCGTACCGGGCACACCGATGGCACCGGAGAGCGCGAAGTCGAGCAGACGCTCATCCACCTGCAGGCCGTTGATGGCGATGTAGGGCAACGCGGCTTCGAAGGGCAGACCGATGCATTCCGTCTCCACGTCGTTGGCGACGAGCATCTCCTTCATGATGAGATCGCGGTGCTGGAGCACGTAGATGGCCTCCTGGTAGGCATGATGGACATCGTAGATGTCCGTGAAGACCTGTGAGAAGCCGCAGATAGCGCCCAAGGGTACGTACACGTTGTTGCGCAGATCGACGAAGGTCTGGACGTTGGCCAGGACCGTTCCCGCCTCCAGCGGTGCGAAGCAGATGCAGACGATGCGCCCATTATGGAAGAGACAGTGGTTGGAACCGTTGTTGAGGCGGCTCATGCAACTGATGAGCAGCTCCTTGCTGTCGTTGGGGCAATCCTTCGCATCGAGTGCGACGATCTTGAATTGGGCCTCCGTTGGGATGCTCAGTGTCTCCTTGAAGGATGCGAGTGTCGCCTTGTCCAGGACATCCCCACGCAGGAGCGCGGTGAGGCAGTAATGCTGCATGAAGGTCTTGTCGAAGTTATCGCCATGCTGGCGCCCGAGGAACTCGAGGACGTAGGCGGTGAGATGCTGGAACATGAGTTTCAGACCATGAGGCACATCCGTACCGGCTGTCTCGAGCAGGACGGAACCGACGTAGGCGGAATGGATGGAGAGGGGGCAACGCAGGAAGTACTTGGCTCCGCTCTCGATGGGTTGCGCCTCATGTGCTTCGGAATCCTCGTCGAGGTCGAGTGAGATGAGCTCGCTGTCGTTCTTATCCTCCGAAGAATAGTAGGGCTCGGCGAACATGAAGCGGAAGCTCTTGACCGGGCGCCTGAAACCGGAGCACTCGCCCATCAGCGAACAGTCGTCGGAGATGACACAGACGTAGCCACGCAAGATCTCCGACATGAGATCGAGAAGGGGCCTGAGGGACGTACCGGTGGCGGCGAGGCGGCGCAGCTGGTTCTCCCAGACCACGGATTGCATGAACAGGAATTGGACCGCGGACGCGACGACACGGGGATCGGGTACGTTGGGAACATGAATGATACGGTTCCTCAAACGCATGAGCTCAGCAGGGAAAACATCGTCGGGAGTGACAAGGAGTGCATAGGCACGTGGGGTCTTGTCAAGGAGCGGAGCGCATCTGTCGGCACCACACATGCGCAGGATGCGTGCCGCAGGGCTCATGAGAGGGCAGGTGGAGAGGTCTTCGCTCTGCTCGAACCAGGCGAAGACCTTCTTGTTGATATCGGGTCTGCTGCCCACCATGAAACCGGATTGTTCGAGCATGTCGCACAGGGCGGCACAGGAGACATAGGCGAGTGAGAACCCCTCACCCACTTCATCCTGCAGGACTTCCCGCTCTCTGGTGTAATCGATCATGAAGAGCCTCTCCCCGCTCTCGACCTGTGATGATTCTACCGTATCCGCAGGTAGATGGCAGCGACGTACACAGAACTTTCTGTATTGTCGAACACATATCCGGACGCTAGGAAAAGAGACGAGCGGAGTCGCTCGACTCCGCTCGGGGTTTCGTCCTTCTGCGCGCTCGGACGGATCCGTGCGCGGGACCGAACCGTCTACTGGATGGAGATGGCGCCGTTGGGGCAGGCAGCCTCGCAGGAACCATCCAGGACGCAAGCCTCTGCATTGGCCATCACGGCATAACCCTCGTCGGAGAGCTCGAGGCACTCGAGAGGGCAGGCTTCGACACAGGTGCCACAACCGACACAGGCCTCGATGTCGATGACAGCGCTGAGGATTTCGTTTCCAATATGAGCCATGTTACAATCGTCTCCGTTCTAGGGGGCAAAGCACAATGCCGTCACTATAAAGCCCCACGCTTGGCCATCATCCGTGCCAATCTACAAAGGGCCGGCGCATACGGTAAGCGGTGAGTTGGAGGAATTCAAGGAACACATGCCAACGGACAGTCAACGGAACAGCATCATACTCGCGTCCGCCTCGCCGCGAAGAGCGGAACTGCTCGCCATGGTCGGGCAGGATTTCGAAGTGATGGTCTCGCATGCGGATGAGACAATGTGCCCCTTCATAAGTGTGGAGGAGCAGACGATGGCATGCGCCGCCGCCAAGGCACATGCGGTCGCGGAACGGGTGGATGATGGGGATAAGCGCCCCATAGTCGCCTGCGACACCATCGTGCTCGTGGATCGTGAGGTCCTGGGCAAGCCCCATGATGCGGATGACGCCCGTCGCATGTTGAAGCTCCTGTCCGGACGCAGCCATCAGGTCATCAGTGGAGTGTGCATACTCGCTCGCGGCATCGAGCGTCGCTTCTACGAGAGTACCGACGTGAGGTTCCGCGAACTGTCCGATGCCGAGATAGAGGATTACGTCCTCAGCGGAGAACCGCTGGACAAAGCGGGCTCGTACGGCATCCAAGGCAAAGCTTCGCTGTTCGTGCAGGGAATCCACGGCGACTACTTCAACGTGGTGGGACTTCCCCTGTGCCATCTCATGCAGGAATTGGAATCGCTGGAGGAGGCCGGGCAATGAGCGATATGGAGACCCAGCGCCTGCGCATCGAGCGCCTCTCATACAGCGCTGATTCCATCGCGCATCTGGAGAACGGGAAGGTCTGCTTCGTCGCGGGTGGATGCCCCGGCGACCTGGTGGAGGCCCACATCAACCAGGAGAAGAAGGGCTTCGCGAAGGCGACGGTGACCCAAGTGCTGGATCCCGGCGAAGCGCGTGTCAAGAGCCCCTGCCCCTATGCCGGCGTTTGTGGTGGTTGCCCGTGGCAACATGTGGACTACGACGCGCAGCTTGCTGCGAAGCGCGCCAATCTGCTGGATGCTCTCATGCGCATAGGCGGCTTCGACGCCGGAATCGAGCAGCTGGTTGACGACACGCTCCCCTCGCCCAAGCGATGGGGTTATCGCAACAAGGTCGAACTCGAAGTCAAAGCGAACATAGGCGGCAAGTTGGCGCTGGGCATGCATGGCGTCGATGGCGGCTTCGCACCCGTCAAGAGCTGTCTGTTGCTCGACAGGAAACTCCAGAAGACGCCCGACTCACTGCGGGGTGCCCTGGCATACGCCCTCTCCGGTGATGCGGGCGCTGACGTGCTGCGCGTTGGCATCCGCTACTCTCTTGCAACGGGAAGCCAGGAGCTCGCTTTATGGACGCGCACGGGTGCCTTCCCACGCGGCATCGTGAGCCAGGTGGTGGGCACGGCGGTGCCGGGTTGCAGTAGTGTCGTGAGGGTCATGCTCAAGGAGGACAGCAAGACCAAGGCACGCGAGGTGAGCAAGGTCGAAGTGCTCCATGGCAAGGGATTCTGGAAGGAATCGCTGCAAGGGAACGAATATCTCATCAGTGCGCCCTCGTTCTTCCAGGTGAACAGCCAACAAGCTGCTGCGCTTATCCGTATCGTCATGGGGGCGTTCGAGAACGTGTCGCACGGCACCGCCTTCGATCTGTACAGTGGCGCCGGCACCTTCACACTGCCGCTCGCACAGGACTTCGATGAGGTCGTCGCGGTGGAATCCTATGGGAGCAGCGTGCGTGACCTGCGCCGCAACCTCGACAATGCCAACCTGTACGCACAGGTGATCGGTGGCGATGTCGCACGCGAGCTGCCCGGCATGGGGTACGCTGATGTCGCCGTGATCGACCCACCGCGTGCCGGTCTGGCTCCCGAGGTCATAGATTCCCTGTGTGATAGCGGCGTGCAGCGTTTGGTCTATGTATCATGTGACCCGTCCACGTTGGCGCGAGACCTGGCGCTGCTCTGCCGCGACATTTTCAGGATCGAGCGCCTGGTACCTGTTGATCTGTTCCCTCAAACGTATCATTGTGAGACGGTCACGCTGCTCACTCGAAACAAAGTTGGATCCATAGGGAGAAGGTGAGGGTATTGAGCAAGACGATCAAGGACCTGATGCTGCTTTTGATCTCGTTCTCAGTTTGTCTTTCCCTTGTTTCCTGCGCATTCGAATCAAGCGAAGAAAGCGGGAATGGCTCTTCGGTGTCCAATGAGCCGAAACACGACTCGGACGAAGGGATCATGGTTTTCAACCGATTCAACTCGATTGGCGAGCCACCCTTCTCCCTGCAGGGTGCGACAGAGACTTCCACGAGCGGCTACTATTACTCATGCAACGGTGCCACTCGCGAAAACTACGATTCGTTTCTAGCCGAACTTGGTGCCGCTGGTTTTTCGCTGTATTCATCGAAATACAGCGATTTCCTGTTTCGCGATGATTGCATGGTCTTCTCAAGGTATTGTGTGAACGACGGCTACTACTCCACTTCCCAGGACGATGCTTTCTTCGGGGTTTCCTGGTACCAGAGAAGTCCCTTCGCGCCGCAAGATGGGATCTCCTACGAGGAAGCGGCGGCCATCTTGATGCCGGATCGGGAGAACAGCCTGTCGAAGATCCCGATCCACCCCATCGACATCACGCCCGAAGGCTTCTTCGAACGTACGGGTGGGCAGTTATTCGTTGTTCCAGTGTATTCATACGACGTCTTCAAGAGCGAAGGTCGGGAGACGCTGATGTTCGAAGACAATGAACATTACTCCAGCGACCTCTACTATGTGAACGGAACGGAGAAATACCTCACTTCACTGGAGCGTGTTGCTGTTTGCGACATTGACAACGACGGAAGCGACGATGTGCTGCTTCTCTCTTGGGGAGGAACTTCCGGATTATTCACATTCGTAGTGACATGCATCACAGACCATGGTGTTTACGAGTCTCTGTTCAACACAGAACCCTATAGGAAGCTCATCTTCTCAGACAAGAACGGAGTGCTTGTCGTCGAAGGCATCGGGCGCGATGAGAGCCATGATTATCTAGGCATTCAGCTTGAAGAAACCAATGGAAGGAAGATCGTGGAATTGCGTGAGGACGACGAGCGGCTTCCGGGGTACGTCCCCATTGGATGAGGTTGATTGCCCTCAACACCATACTTTCG
Organism: Coriobacteriales bacterium; assembly: GCA_017434185.1. Classification (GTDB taxonomy): domain Bacteria; phylum Actinomycetota; class Coriobacteriia; order Coriobacteriales; family RUG844; genus RGIG2431. The sequence goes on along the minus strand of JAFRFV010000187.1, from coordinate 8,543 downwards.
AGATACGGCCCACTGATGGTAGACTAATAGCACAATCGATTCGATAGATGTTGGGCGTGAGCAGACAGGCCGTGTCGAAATGGGAGCTTGGAGAAGGGGATCCGGCGCGCGGCGGAATCCTATGGGAGCAGCGTACGTGACCTGCGACGCAACCTCGACAATGCCAACCTGTACGCACAGGTGATCGGTGGCGATGTCGCACGCGAGCTGCCCGGCATGGGGTACGCTGATGTCGCCGTGATCGACCCACCGCGCGCCGGACTTGCCACGGAGGTCATCGACTCGCTCTGCGATAGCGGCGTGCAACAGCTCGTGTACGTGTCATGCGACCCTTCGACGCTGGCACGCGACCTCGCCCTGCTCTGCCGCGACAGTTTCAGGATAGAACGCATCACTCCGGTCGACCTGTTCCCGCAAACGTATCATGTGGAAACGGTCGTGGTGATGACAAGGAACTAACCGGATTGGGAATTCGCCACGTTGATACGATAACGCGGGAAAAAGCAACTTCAGGTTGCGGAAAAGCAAATTGTAGTTGGTGGAAAGAACGAGGCACGCACTATATGCTCCTTCCTGTAAGAAGGATTCCTTTTGCAAGGAGGATGGGATCATGGGTTTTGGAGAGAACCTGCAGATGCTTCGTAAGAAGAATCAGCTCTCACAAGAAGGACTGGCGGAGATGTTGGGCGTGAGCAGACAGGCCGTGTCGAAATGGGAGCTGGGAGAAGGGTATCCGGAAGTCGAGAAACTCCTGATTCTGTCGAAGAAGCTGGATGTTTCATTGGACAGCCTGCTGGGAGAGGAAAGCACACCGATTGTTTCCGAAAGCGATGAACCTTCGAATACGATCAGTATCGTCTCACCGAATGAAGGCGTGATCATCAGCGTGTCGAGGGTGACCCGTTCGCAGCCGATCAAGGGCGGCAAGAACAGTCCGAAATACGCACTGTATGCTTCGGACGGGAATGAGACGTCATTCTCGCAGAGAGCATTCCTCGCTTGGTACAGGGACCTCGATGATGTTACCAGGGAGATCACCGAGATCCAGCGTGCGTTGGACGACGGGGCTGCGACCTACACTCTGCAATACAGCGTGAAGTGCAAGAAGAACCTATTCAGGACGATAGAGGAATGACCCCCTCCAGGATCACTCCCCGAACAAAGCGAGTGTTTCCTGCATCTTCTGGGCGATGGGCACACCGAATGGGCAGCGGCTCTCGCAATCGCCGCAGCCGATGCAGTCCCCTGCTTTGAGTCCCAATTCCCGGTAATGCTCACCCACGCCCTGTGGGACCTGTGGCTGCATCGCGGCTAGGTCGGCGTACTTGTTCACCAATGCGATGTTGATGCCCATCACACAGGGAGCGCAGTGGCCGCAGTAGGTGCACTGCCCATGGAAGGAGTGCTTGGGCGCCCCCGCCAACACGCTGGCGTAATCCAGTTCCTCCTGAGTGGCGGTCTCATAGTCGAGTGCATCCTGGAGTTGGGAGACATCCTGGAAGCCCGCCATGACACTGCACACAGCAGGCCTGGTCAGACAGTAATGGAGACACTGCGCGGGGGTTAGCGCGACGCCGAAGGGGGACTTCGATGCATCCAGGAGCCTGCCACCCGCGAAACCCTTCATCACGGTGATGCCCACTCCAGCAGCTTCGCACGTGGCGTAGAGCTCTGCGCGGATCGGGTCCATACCCGCGAGCGCTTCATCAGCGTAGTCGCCGAAGTAGACATCGATATCATCCACTGCGGGCATCAAGTCGAATGCGGGATTCACACTGAACATGATCATCTCGATCCGTTCATCCCGGGCAGCCAGCAAAGCGACATCGGGATTGTGGGTGGAAAGGCCGATGTGCTCGATCCTCCCCTGCTCCAGAAGCCGTTCGACGTATTGGATGAACTCGCCCGACATGATGCTCTCGAACTCAGCGACCTCGTCAACGTAATGGATCATACCCAGTTCCACATGGTCGGTGTGCAGACGGGTGAGAAGATCCTCGAATGCGGGAACCACAAGTGACATGTCACGCGTGCGCAGATACTGGCCATCCTGCCAGGTACTACCTATGTGCCCTTGGATGATCCACTTGTCGCGCTCCGGCTCGATGGCCTTCCCCAGTGCGCTACGCACAGCGGGATCGGACATCCAGCAATCGACGATGTTCACACCGGCATCACTGGCGGCCTTCGCCAGTTCGCGTACCTTCGAATCTTCCATCCCATCGATCCATTCGGCACCGAAACCGATCTCCGACACCAGCAAGCCCGTCCTGCCCAAGGTCCTATAACGCATCATGTCTCCTTTTCCGGTGGCAACACCGTATCACCCACCGCATTATAAACGACATTCTGTCCTCTATGCAATGCTTTCGCATGACGGCACGGTGATGGTAAACTTATCGAATAGTTGGAACGACATCGATGAAGGAGACGGATATCATGCCCATGTGGTTCGGGAACCAGCCGGTCTATCGCACGCCCGATGCAAGGCGTGCACTCAACAACACCAAGATCAAGGCCCGCGAGATCGCCTGCCATGAGGAGCTCCCCCTGCGCGAGGACTCGAAGGACGTGAAGCTGCGCGATCTGGATGATATCTGCAAGAAGGCCATCGCCACGCTCATCGCCTGCCAGGTCGCCTGCGATACCAACGCGGGCAAGTATCAGGAATCCATCGAGTTCTTCAAGAGGCCCATCCGCAAGTACAGGTGCGCTGACCATTTCACCGCCAAGGAGAAGCGCCTCATGGACGGCACCGCGAGTGAGCAGGACGTCGTCGACGTCGCTTGGGGCTACGAGACCTACTGGGCGCTGTGCTGGGCACTGCGCCTCGTGCAGGATATCGAGATGCCCTCCCAGACCTGCGATTGCGATCGTGCCATCAAGATCGTCTTCGATTGCAAGGACCTCAACGACTTCCGTCGCTTCACCAAGATCCGCGATATCGACGAGATCCTGGACATGCTCGATCTGTACTACCGCTACCACTGGGCATGCGTGGAGAAGCGCATCAACCCCGAAACCAAGATCGGCGAGCTGAATGAAGAGGTCGTCGCGGAGCGTCGTAAGGGCTTGGAATGGCTCGTGAGCGATGTCGAGGATTGGGACGATATCTCGTTGGATACCTGAGAGAGCGATCAACCGTCGTACTTGTCGAACAAGTCCAAGAGTTCCTCACGCTTGTGCACGCCCGTCTTCTGATAGATGTGGTAGACGTGTGCGTTGTATGTACCCTGTGAGATGAAGAGTTCCTGCTGGATCGCAGCGGGTGTCTTGCGTTGCACCAAGCACAGGAGCACATCCGCTTCACGCTTCGAGAGCTTGTAGTGGCTCGCGAACTCACCACAGTCCTTCTCAAGGCGTCGTGCGTTGATGAACGCCTGCGCCTCCTCGCCGTTTCCCATGGTACCGACCTGCTTCTCATCGAGGATGAAGAGGTAGACGATCACGAGCGCGATGATGAAGAAGGCACCCATGAGCAACGGAGCATTCTCATTCAACATCCCACCGGTTCGGGTGAGAAGACGCGACGCGAGCAAGCCGAGAAGTGGGCACAGGCCGTTCACGAAACCAAAGCAGCCTCCGAAGATGAAGGTGGGAGACATCTTCGTGCGATACGAGATGTCGCTGGCGACGATCCACACGAGCAGTCCGAAGTACGAATAGCCGCAGTTCATGAGCGCCATGGGGACGAGGATGCTATCCAGGATGGGATAGAACAGGAACGCCGAGATCATGAGCAGGAGCACGGGACGGTACATGTATCCCATCTCGCGATGTCGACTGAACATGATGGTGAAACGCACTATCAGCGCCGCGATGATGGCGGTCAGGATATTGAAGAGGATGTTCAGATGCGTGGAGAGCATCGGAACGACATCGTCAGTCGATACAGCATGGATCATGAAATCCCTCAGGAAGCCCGCTGCGAAGCCGAACACCAGCGCTGCGATGCCAAAACTCACGAGGAAACGTTTGGGGTCGATCTCCTCAGGGCGCGAGAGTGGCTCCGGGATATCCTGATCCGAAGGCTTGTGGAGAGCGATGATGGATGCAAGCGGCAGGAAGGAAGCGATGAGCGTGAGCAGAACTGGCGGGACGACGAGGACGACGATACCCGCGATGATCGACATGAGATAAGCGAGGGTGATCTTGGAGGCCGCCTTGTCTCCGCCGAGTGCAGCGTAAGCACGCCCTTGGTCGATGGTGATGAGCGCCCATCCAATGCCGACGAGGATACCACAGATGATCACACCCACCTGTTCTATCGCGCCCCCCAGATACTGGACGAAGAAACCAAGTGAACCGACGGTGCCGATGATGGGGCCGATCGACCAGCCGTGTTGGCTCGACAGGAGCTTATCGAAGTACTCGTGGCGGTTCGCACAGATGAACGAGGTAGCGGCACAGCTGGCAAGGGAGATAGCGAGCACCAGATCGTAGGTCATACTCGAATCGGCGGCTTCGAAGAACAGACCACTGTAGAACATGCCTGAGAACCAAGCGAAGGAGAAGGCGGATGAGAGCACATAGGGGGAGAACATCTCCTTCCTGGAGAAGCCAACGAAGTGCTTGATGCTCTTGAGAAGAACGTTCTCTTCCAAGGATCCCACCTTCTTTCCGGGCTGTCGTTGGAACCACCCGTCTCTGATGCGCAAGATACCACATCTCTTATCCTCATACCAGCTACGCGAATTCGAATTATTATTTGATTACAAGAATAAACATGGGTTTTATGAGGGATTTCCTATAAATCGTAGCCCGATTCTGATGCGCTTATACCCACTCGCGTCGCATGCTACGGGCGAAGCGGAAGGAAAAAGGGGCCTTCCGAAGGAAAGGAGGAGAAGTAATGAGCAAGCTCACGCTTACCCGTAGAAGCTTCCTCAAGGCAGCCGCCGTCACCGGTGCTGCTGCCGCACTCGCATCCGTCACCGCAAGCAACGCCCTGGCCAACACGGCCGTGACGCCTCTTGTCGAGACGGGTGTCAAGCGCATCCGTACCTCTTGTCGTGGTTGCGGCAAGATGGAATGTGGTGCCATCGTAACCGTTCAGGATGGTAAGGCCATCCGCGTGGAGGGCGATCCCACGTCGTTCCAGTCAATGGGTAACTGCTGCACCAAGAGTCAGTCTTCGATTCAGGCGTGCTACCACCCCGATCGTCTGCATTATCCCTACAAGCGCAGCAACCCCAAGGATGCCGACGATCCCGGTTGGACCCGCATCAGTTGGGACGAGGCACTGTCCACCGTCGTTGGCAAGTTCAATGAACTCCAGGCCAAGTACGGCGGCGAGAGCCTCTTCGGCCAGTGCGGTACTTCCCGTCACTGGTGCATGTTCGGTGCGTCCAACGGCATGTGGCTGTGGGACTCCCCCAACATCACCCAGGCCTGGCAGATCTGCAAGGGTCCCCGTCACTTCGCTTCCGCGATGACCTCGGCCTTCACCCTGCCCTGGATGGAGACCGTCGCTCGCCCGCGTGTCTATGTCGCTTGGGGTGGCGCTTCCGAGATCTCCAACTACGATGATTCCTGCCGTACCACCGTCGATGTCGCCGCCCGCGCTGACTACCATATCTGCGTGGACCCCCGCGTCACCAACAATGGTAAGGAAGCGGACTTCCACATGCATCTGCGTCCCGGCACCGATGGTGCCATGGCTCTGGCTTGGGCGAACGTCATCATCGAGAACGACCTGATCGACGACCTCTTCGTCAAGAAGTGGACTGTTGGCCCTATGCTGGTCGTCAGCGATATGGAGGCCACCGGTTTCCCGTCCTTCGGTCTCACCGGCACCCCCTACAACATGACCACCAACCTGCTCAAGCAGTCCGACCTGCAGGAAGGCGGCGACCCCCACAAGTTCTATGTCTGGGACACCATCGCCGATCGTCTTGTCTACTTCGATGCCACCACGGGTCTGTGGGAGGGTCAGGTCTGGCACAAGCCCACGGCCGGCCGTGAATCCACCCAGAATGTCTACGGCGCCATCCCCGGCTTCGTCATCGATCCCACTCCCTTCGATCCCGAGATCGATCCCGCCCTGTATGGTGAGTACGATGTCACCCTGAAGGATGGCCGCACGGTCAAGGCCGTCCCCACCTTCGATCTGTATGCCCAGCGCTGCGCCGAGTACACCCCCGAGGTCGTCGAGGGCATCTGCGACGTTCCCGCCAAGGCCATCCGTGAGGCTGCTCTGACCTACGCCACCCGCCTCGATCCCACCACCGGTTACGGCAACGGCGGTATCCAGTTCATGCTGGCGACCGAGCACGCCTGCACCTCCATCCAGAACGTGCGCGCACTCGAGTCCGTCACCGCCATCACCGGCAACATCGACACCCCCGCCGGCCATCGCGCCTCCACCAAGGCCCCCATCGAGGGCGGCCAGATGGGCTTCGCCAACAACGGCTCCGGTATGCCGATGCTCTCCCCCGGCCAATACGAGAAGACCTTGGGTATCCCCCGCGTCCCGCTGCTGCACTGGTGGGGCATGTGGGCCAACTCCACCGACGTCTGGGATGCCGCCCTCACCGGTGAGCCCTATCCCATCGTGGGCGGTTTCAACTCCTCCGGTAACTTCATGCACCAGTGCAACAGCACCCTGGTGTGGGAGGCCATGCTGAAGCTGGAGTTCTACGCCGAGAACAACCTCTGGCACACCCCCGGTGGCACCACCTGCGATATCGTCATGCCCGTCCTCCACTGGATCGAAGTCGACAGCCCCCGTTCCGGCCAAGGTGCCTGCGGTGCCATGGGCGCCAACGTCGCCTGCGTCAACGGTCCTGGCGAGACCATGTTCGATGGCGAGATCATCCGCGAGTTCTACCGCTACAAGGGTATGCCCTACAACGTCATCCCCGGTTTCCCGGAGTATCCCAGCTATGAGCAGATGCTCGACATGTCCGTCATGGGCTTCGAGCCCAAGGGCTGGAAGGTCTTCGTGGAGCGCTTCGCCGAGCACGGCTGGTGGGACTGCAAGATCGTCGAGCCTGACCAGTGGGGCACCTATCGCCGTTATGAGACCGGCTTCATGCGCGCCCGCAACATGGGCGGTTTCGTCGGTTCCGTCGGCGACTTCCTGCCAGGCTTCTACACCAATACCATGAAGATGGAGTCCTGGTACTCCACCATCATGGAGACCTATCATCCGGATGGCAAGTGGACCCTTCCCACCTACACCGAGCCGCCGCACAGCCCCGTCAGCGACCCCGAGCAGGCCAAGGACTATCCGCTGATCTGCACCACCGGTCGTCGTATCCCCGTGTACTTCCACTCCGAGCACCGTCAGCTGCCCTGGTGTCGTGAGCTGTGGCCGGTTCCCCGTGTCGAGATCAACCCCGCCACCGCCAAGGATTACGGCATCGAGCAGGGCGATTGGGTCTGGATCGAGAGCCCCTATGGCAAGGTCCGCCAGGTCGCCGATCTCTACTACGGTATCAAGGCGAACACCATCAACTGCGAGCACACCTGGTGGTTCCCCGAGCTCGAGCAGGCCGGCAAGGGCTTCGAGCTGTGCCAAATCAACCAGCTCATCGACCATGAGGCCAACGACCCGCACTGTGGTTCCTCCAACCTGCGTGGTTATCAGGTGAAGATCTACAAGGCCACCCCTGAGAACTGCCCCGACGGCAAGGTCATCCCCTGCGGCCATGACGGCACGCCGATCATCCACGAGTCCACTGATCCTCGCCTCGACCTGTGGCTGCCCGTCTATGAGGGAAGGGAGTAGACCATGACCCAGTATGCTATCGTCACCGACCTCAATCGTTGCGTTGGTTGCCTCGCTTGCTGCACCGCCTGCAAGACCGTCAACGATGTGCCCATCGGTTCCTTCTGGAACAAGGTCCTGCGCATCGGCCCCAACCCCACCCCTGGTGGATCCGGTCAGTTCCCCGATGTCGAGCTCTACTTCCTGCCCATCGGTTGCCAGCACTGCGCCAAGCCCGAGTGCGTGAAGGTCTGCCCCACCGGCGCTTCCCAGAAGATGAACGACGGTACCGTCCAAATCGATAAGGGCAAGTGCATCGGTTGCCAGTTCTGCGTCATGGCCTGCCCCTACGGCGTCCGCTACCTGAACAAGCAGGAGAAGGTCGTCGAGAAGTGCACCCTCTGCGAGCAGCGTACCAGCCAGGGCGAGCTGCCCCAGTGCGTCGCCCAGTGCGGTGGCTATGCCCGCTTCTTCGGTGACATCGAGGGCGGCATCAATACTCTGGAGGGCGCCGAGCTCTACAACAACAAGCGCGCCGTCCTGGGTGAGTTCATCCAGCCCTATGCCCAGTCCGAGGTCTACAGCCTGCCGGACGTTGGCAATGGTCCGTCCTTCCGTTACATCCTGCGTGGTCGCAGGTGGCACGGCTAATCCGAGAGGAAAGGGGATAGATAATGGAAACTCAATGGCCTCTCGTCATCTTCACCCTCGCGCTGTGCCTGGCCGGCGGTCTGCTGTTCATGCAAAGCCTGATGGCTTTGTTGGGAAAGGGTAGTGCCAAGTTCCAGAAGCTGGCCGCCATCACCAACATCGTGATCATCGTGATCGGTGG
>JAFRFV010000186.1 GCA_017434185.1 Coriobacteriales bacterium | reverse complement strand
GTCGACATCTGCTGGCTCGCCTTCCTCGCCAGCACGGGCATCTACGAGATCCTGCCCGGCGCTGTGGCTGGTCTGATCGTTGGCATCGTGGTGTCCAAGGCCACCGCTGCTCCCAGTGCCGAGGTCGAGGAGCTCTTCGACCGCGCCGTCGCCTACGAGGACTAAGGCCGCAGCCAGGGACGGTTCTTCTCTGCGGAATACGCAACGAGGGACGCTCTTCCGAGAGCGTCCCTCTTCTTTTGGGAGGCGCAGGGCTTATCCTCCGCCGCTAATCCTGCGGGGCGATGCTGGGGATCGCGACCACGAAGCAGGCGCCGCCGCCGGGCAGATTGAACGCCTCGACGGTGCCATCGTGGCTGGTGACGATGGTCTTCACGATGGCCAGACCCAGGCCGGCACCGCCACTGCCACGCTGGCGGCTCGCATCGGCGCGATAGAAGCGATCGAACAGACGCGCCGGGTCCGTGTCGCCGAAGCCGGGTCCGTTGTCGCTCACGGTGATGACGATGTTGCCCTTCAGGCCCGAGAGCTCCACATGCACGTGGTCGGTGGCGAAGCGGCTCGCGTTCTCCAACAGGTTCACCATCACCTGGGTGAGCTTGTCGTAGCTGCCCAGCACGTCGGGCGCCTCGCCGCTGATGCTTATGTGCACGTTGCGCTCCTCGAAGAGCGGCTCGAGGGTATCCACCACGCTGTCGACCACCTTGCGCAGGTCGACGCGTTTCACGTCCACGCGATCGGTGCTCGACTCCAGACGCTGCAGGGTGAGCAGGTTGTTGACCAGGCGCGTCAGGCGGTCGCACTCGCTGATGATGATGTCGATGAAACGCGCGCGCATGCTGGCGGGCATGTCGTCGTCATACAGGGTCTCCGCGTTGCCGCGGATGCCGGTGATGGGGGTGCGCAGCTCGTGCGAGACATCCTGCACGAACTGCAGCTGGCGCTGCTCCTCGGCGCGCAGCTTGCTCACGGCGGTACGGGTGGAGCGGGTGATGAAGTCGAGCGATGTCGCGACTTCCTTGATCTCGCGCGGCGCCTTCTCATCCACGGGGAAGGTGATGTCGTACTCGCCGTCGACGAACTTGAGCGCGCGCTCGTTAAGATCCTGCAGCGGCTTGGACACGTGGCGCGCGCACAGCAGCGCCCCCGCGGCGGCGATCATGATGAAGGCGGCGGCGTCGATGGCCAGGAAGACGCCCATCTCGTTCGCATGCCCCGTCCAGTTGAGCAGGAAGCAGCCCGTGCCCGTCACCGCGACGGCGGCGAGCGCGATGATCACGCTCAGGCGCATCAGGTTCGTCGCGAGGCGTGTAGATTCGCGACCGCTGTCCTTATCCCCTGCCATGGTGTGTTAGACCAGCTTGAAGCGGTAACCGTAGCCGCGCACCGTCTCGATGAGGCTGGGGTCGACGCCCGCGGCCTCGAACTTGTCGCGCAGACGCTTGACGTGCGTGTCGACGGTCTTGGTCTCGACCAGGTACTCCCAGCCCCAAGCATCGCGCAGCAGCTGATCGCGCGAGAGCACCTTGCCGGCGTGCTGCATGAGCGTGGCGAGCAGCTCGAACTCGCGGGGTGTGAGATCGATGGGGTCCGCGTCGCTCTCGGCGGTGTGGGAGCCTTCGTCCAAGCGGATGCCGCTCACACTCAGGACCTTGCCGGAGACCTCGTTGACGGCGCTTTCGGTATGCGCACTGCGGCGCAGCAGGGCCATCACGCGGGCGCAGAGCTCGTGCACGCCGAAGGGCTTGGCCAGGTAATCGTCGCCGCCCATCTCGAGGCCCAGGACCTTATCCACTTCCGTATCGCGAGCGGACAGGAAGAGGATGGGGATGTTGCTGTTGGCGCGGATGCGACGGCAGACCTCCCAGCCACCCATACCGGGCAGCATGACATCCAGGACCACCAGGTCGTAATTGTTCTTGTTCACCATGTCGACGGCGGTGATGCCATCGGCGGCCACGTCGACGTTGTAGCCTTCCTTGCGCAGGTTGTAGGCGACGAACTCGGTGATGGCGGCTTCGTCGTCCACCACCAGGATGGTTGCGTTCTGATTGCTCATTCCGTGCTCCTTGCTCGAGAATGGGCGCACACCACAAGAGGGCGCGCGGCTCTGCATCGCGTTGATGATACCATCTATCGGGCCCGCGTGGTGAATCGTTTCGTCTATGTTAAGATTCGACTTACACCGAATGTGCACAAGAACGTATACAAAGAGGGGGTACGACATGCTCCTTGCCGTCGATGTTGGCAACACCCAAACGGTCATCGGCCTGTTCGAGGGGGATACGCTCAGCTGCCACTGGCGCATCACCACGCAGAAGAACTGCACTTCCTACGAGCTGCTCATCACGCTCTCGAACCTGTTGGCGCTCGAGGGCATCGATCGCAGCGCGATCGAGAACATGGTGCTGGCCAGTGTCGTGCCCGCGCTCAAGGATGCGTGGTGCCGTCTGGCGGCGCATTCGAACATCCCCACGCTCGTGGTGAACGCCAAGGTCTGCCCCTTCCTGCCCATCCGCTATTCCAATCCCGCGGAGATAGGCGCCGACCGTCTGGCGGATGCCGTCGCCGCGGTCGAGCTCTACGGAGCCCCCGTGGTGGTGGTCGACCTGGGTACCGCCACGAACATCGAAGTGGTGGATAAGGACGGCGCCTTCCTGGGTGGCATCATCTGCCCCGGCTTCAACACGAGCGCCGATGCGCTGTTCTCCACCGCCGACCGCATCCCACGTTTCGATGTGCAGCCGCCCGAGCGCGCCATCGGCACCTCCACACGCATGGCCGTCAATTCCGGACTCATCTACGGCGAGGTCGCGCGCATCGACGGCCTCGTGCAGCGCGTCTTCGATGAACTGGGTGATCGCGCGCCTGTGGTGGCGACCGGTGGTCTCGCCGGACGCATCAGCGGGTTCTCCAAGACCATCGACCACGTGAACAAGGATCTGACCCTTGATGGTCTGCGGATCATCTTCGAACGCAACGCCAATCAGTAGGAGGGGGATAAGCCATGAGGATGTGGCGCATCGGCGGCAAGCTCATCAGTGAGGAGAAGCTGTTCACCGGCATCGAGGGCATCATGGATGACCGCGAGGCGGGCGCGACCCAGAGCGAGGCCGCGGAACTGCATCATGTGCAGCGCTCGTTCGTCTCCTTCCTGGAGACCCTGGGTGAGGTGCGGCGCGGTTCACGCGTGGCCATCATCGCATTCCCGGTGTCCAACGCCAAGGAGATCGAGGAACTCGCGGAGCGTTACTCCATCGACATGGTGCTCGCGCTCTCGCAGGAGGCACGCGAGAAGATCGAGGGCACCGGAGCGGCGGAGATCTTCAACGCGCTCATGGCCACCATGGAGGAGCTCGCGCAGTTCGATGCCATCATCGTGTGCGCCAGTGACCTGCGTATCGCCAGCAGCAAGCGCATCTTCGGGCCCAGTGTCTTCTCGATCGAACTGGGCAAGTCGCCTCTGCGCAGCGACGTGGAGCTGGACCTGGCGCAGCTGGAGGAGCTCATCTGCAGCCTGCTCGAGAACGACGACATCGGCACGCAGCCGCGTTGGGCGGTTGGCCCCAGTCAGAAGCGCACCGATGAGATCGTTAGAAGGTGGCGTTAGCGTTGAAGCAGGTGGTGAGCGTTTCCATCGGCTCGTCCAAGCGCGACCACTGCGTCGAGCTGGAATTGCTGGGGGAGACCTTCCGCATCTCCCGCGAGGGATACAACGGCGACATCGCCGCTGCCAAGCGCCGCTTCCAGGAACTCGATGGCAAGGTGGACGCCCTGGGTATGGGCGGCATCGACATCTATCTGCTCATAGACGGCAAGCGTTACTACTTCCGGGCCAGCAAGGGCCTCGCGCGCTGCACCAAGATCACTCCCATCCTGGACGGCTCCGGCCTCAAGGGCCCCATCGAGGGCTCCGCTGTCGATTTCATGCGCGACGAGCTGGGTCTCGAGGTGAAGGACAAGCTCGTGGTGATGCCCTGCTCCGTGGACCGCTGGGGCTTGGCGCAGGCTTTCCATGATGCCGGTGCCAACGTGGTGGCGGGCGATCTGGTCTTCACCGTGGGCATAGACAGGTGGATCCGCGATTGGGAGAACCTACGCCGCCTGGTGCGCATCGCTGCACCCATCATCATGGCGCTGCCCTTCAAGATGATCTACCCCACGGGCGACAAGCAGGAGAAGGCGCCCAAACCCAAGCCGTTCGTGGAATCCATGTTCCATGACGCTGACATCATCGCGGGCGACTGGCAGTATGTTCGCAAGTACATGCCCCAGGACATGAGCGGCAAGTGGATCGTGACCAACACGACCACACCCGAGGACGTCGAGCTCTGTCGTGAACGCGGTGTCGAACTCATGGTCACGTCGATGCCGCGTCTGAACGGCCGCAGCTTCGGAGCCAACGTGATCGAGGCCACGCTGGTGGCGCTCGATGGCGCGAAGGGCGAGCTTACGCCGGAGCGTTACCGCGAACTGCTCGACGCAGTGGGCTTCAAGCCCGATGCGCTCTGGTTGCAGCAGGAGAGAGGATAGGAGAGGGATCATGGCGGACACGCCCACCATCCAAGTGAACACGCCGGCGCAGGTGAGTGACGCGACGGTCAAGTCGGGTATCATGAAGGCCAATCTGAGCCTGGGGAAGATGTGCATCCTGGCGTTCCTGGCGGGCGCCTTCATCGCCTTCGGTGCCGAGGCTTCCAGCGTCGCCGCGCACAATGTTGCCAACGTGGGCCTGCAACGCCTCGTGACCGGTGTGGTCTTTCCCGTGGGCCTCATCATGATCGTGCTGGGCAGCGGCGAGCTGTTCACCGGCAACTGCCTGATGGTCGAGGCGCTCCTGTCCAAGGAGATAGGCTGGAAGGGCCTGCTGCGCAACTGGTGTGTCGTGTGGCTGGGCAACCTGGTGGGCTCCCTGTTCATCGTGCTGCTGGTGGCGGGAACCACCCAGTGGGGCATGAGCAGCGACATCCTGGGTGCCTTCACCATCAAGATCGCCTACGGAAAGGCGACCATGGGTCTGGGCAAGGCCTTCTGCGGCGGCATCCTGTGCAACATCCTGGTGTGCATGGCCGTCCTGCTGGCGACCGCAGCCAAGGACGTGACCGGCAAGGTGCTGGGCGTCTTCATCCCTATCTGTGCCTTCGTGCTGAGCGGTTTCGAGCACAGCGTAGCGAACATGTTCTACATCCCCGCCGGCATGGTGGCCGCCGCCAATCCCGCGTACGCCGCCAAGGCCTGCGAACTCTACGGCTACACGACCACGCAGCTGCAGGCGCTCGACGTTGCCGGACTGCTGCACAACCTCATCCCCGTCACGCTGGGCAACATCGTGGGTGGCGTGCTGGTGGGCGCGGCAATGTGGGCGCTGTACCAGTACAAGAAGCAGGCGTAGCGCACGGCTGCGGGTCGCTGCCTGAGACGGAATCTACACAGCTGAAGAATTCACACTCTGTTAAACCAGAATTGACATGCCCCAGTACTCCTGGAAGGGAATAGAAGTCCTGGAGTATCCACGACGCACGGTATCGTATGTGCCCTCGGCTCCAGTCCGGAACACGATCTCGCGCTTGTCCTCCTCGCATC
>JAFRFV010000185.1 GCA_017434185.1 Coriobacteriales bacterium | reverse complement strand
AGGTCACGTACTGGATGGCAGCCGCCGATGTGATGATGCTCAAGGCGGGTGGGCTGTCCACCACGGAGGCGGCCAGCCAAGGGCTGCCCATGGTGCTCATGGATGCGGTGCCGGGTCTGGAGACCCACAATCTGGACTACTTCGTGGGCCATGGTTGTGCCGTCACCGCCCAGGATCAGCAGGGTCTGTGCGACCTCGCTCTGCGCATCTGCGACGACGCCGTGTTCGCACAGGACATCCGCCAGCACCAGCGCGAACTCTTCGGCACGAACGCGGTCGCTGCGCTCGTTGACGTCGTACTCGCACGTTGCGAAGAGGCTTGATGATAAGCGCGTCGACATGCCCGCACCCTGCCGAACCCCTCGCGCCCGCGCCTGCACCCAAGGGCGACTTCACCAAGGGCGTCATCTGGAACAGCTTGGGCTCGCTCATGTGGGCTGCCAACAGCTTCGTCATGCTCATGCTGGTGAGCCGCATCGAGCCCGTCGCGACCGCCGGCGCGTTCTCCATCGCCTTCACCACCGCGCAGATCGCCTACATCGTGGGGCTGCTGGGCCTCAACCAGTTCCAACAGACCGACTACCAGGGCTCATACAGCCTGCGCGCCTATGCGAAGGGCCGCCTGTGGGGTTGCGCGTTCATGCTCCTGGCCGTGATGGCAGCCATACTGATCCTGGGTTTCAGCGGTTCCAAGGTGGTCTACACCCTCCTGCTCACGGCCCTCATGATGCTCAATGCGCTCTGCGAACTCTTCCAGAGCTTCTTCTTCCGCTACGACCGCTTGGACCTGTCCGGCGCGAGCCTCTTCTGGCGCACGCTGCTCTCGCTTTCCGTGTTCGCGCTCGTGCTGCTGCTGGGCCGTGGCCTGCTGTTGGCGACCCTCGCACAGCTTGCGGTCAACCTGCTGGTGAGCGCCGTGGTCGTCATCCGCTGGCTGCCCGCCTTCCAGGCGCTCGAGCGGGAGTCCCAGCCCCGTCCCAGCGATGACCACCAGAAGCTCATACGCGAATGCCTGCCCCTGTTCGCGAGCACCCTGCTCATGAGCCTGGTCGTGAATGCGTCGCGCTACGGCATCGACATCCTCATGACCGACGAGGCCCAGGGCTACTACAACATGATCTTCGTGTTCGCGTTGCTCATAAACATCTTCGGACAGTTCATGTTCAAGCCGCTGCTCTCGCGTTGCAGCGACGCTGCTCATTCAGGGGATAAGCCCCGCTTGAAGCGGCTCCTGTTCTGGCAGGTGGCGGCGCTGCTTGGCGTGACGGGGCTCGCGTGCCTGGTCGCGTGGTTCTGGGGCATCCCGGTGTTGGAACTCGTCTACGCCAGGAGCATCGACCACCTGCGTCTGCCGCTGCTCATCGTGCTGGCGGGCAGCGGCGCCCACGCGCTCACGGAGCTGCTGTTCTATCTGCTGGTGCTGCTGCGCCGCCAAGGCTGGATCCTGCGCGTGTACGCGGCACTGATCGTAGTCGTGATCCCGCTCACCTGGGGCTTGGTGGCCGCAGCGGGCATCACCGGTGCGGCGCTTTCCTTCCTGCTTGCCCATTGTTTGGTCCTGCTGGGCTACAGCTGGGGGCTCTCCCGTGCGATGAAGGAGCTCTAGATGCCGGCCATCAGTGTGATCGTGAGCAACCACAACGGGCATGACCACATAGCCACCTGCTTGGAGCAGCTTGCAGCGCAGAGCTTCCAGGACTTCGACATCCTGGTCGTGGACGACGCCTCCACCGACGACAGCGTGGACATCCTGCGGGAATGGCAGCAGCGCGAGCCACGCTTGCGACTCATCGTGAACGAGCGCAATCTGGGCCTGCCCGGGCTCACGCGCAACGTGGCGTTGGACAGCGGTCTGGCATGCGGCGATGCCATCCTCTTCCTGGATGGCGACGACGTGATCGAGCCCACCATGCTCGAGAGTCTCTGGGTGCTGTTGCAGGACCCCGGCGCGCCTGCGGACATCGCCATCTGCGGATACGATCGCGTGGACCGCGTCACCGGCAAGCGTATCGCAGTCGAGATGCAGGGGTTCCCGGCACTGCTCGAAGCGCCCTTCGAAGGCGACGCGCTCTGCTATGCGAACAGCGCCGTCTGGAACAAGCTCTGGCGACGTGACATCATCGAAGACCTGCGCTTCCCCGCCATCAGGGTGGGGGAGGAGCTGCCCTTCTCCTGGGCTGCCTATCAGCGCGCGCAGCATATCGCCTTCACGCCACAGGCGCTCATCCATTACCAGGTGGCCGCAGGATCCGTGATCGCGAGCACGACGCGTGACGACATGGATGCGCTCGCCAACGAGCTGGCGCGCTTGCATGCGAGCGCGAATGCCGCCACCCGCGACCAACTCGCCGTGCTCGCCTTCCTGCATCTGGGGCTTTCGATGGCGCTGCGCGCGGCGGACAACCCGCAGGTGGACCTCGTGGCGTACTGCGCGGACACCGCACGGCGCTTCGAGCGCGAATACGACTCCTTTAAAGGCAATCCGCTGCTCAGCTGGCGCGTGCTCAGGCGCCGCGGTTTCAAGGGCTGCGCCATCTGGCTGGCACTGCGCGCTTATCACCTGGGGTTGATGGCGCCGCTGCTTCGCGTGGCACGTGCCGTGGGATTGTTGGGCAGGATCTGGTGGTGAGGAACAGAAGGGATGGCGCATCGGCCATCCCTTCGTCATCGTGCTATGTGAGCGTGAACCGCTACTGGATGTCAGAGCCGGCTTCGGCGACCTCTGCGGAATCGGCGATCTCAGCGACCTCGGCGCCGTCAGCACCTTCGGCGGCAGCGGCTTCCGCTTCAGCGGCGGCCTTGGCGGCAGCCTCCTCTTCGGCCTTCTTCTGGAAGTAGGCGATGGCCTCGGGGGAATCCTTGGGAACGCGCTTGACAACCTTCCTGGTGACCTTCTTGGGCGGGCGCTTGGGGAGCTCGGGCAGACGCGTGACATACTCGAGTAGGGTCATCAGGTCGCCCCTCTGGATGGAGCTGGTGATATCGTCACGCTTGTTGTTGACGGCATAGGGAGTGCAGAAGAACACATCCATGCCCAGGTGCCTGGCGCTCATGTCCTCCCACATGTCGTTACCAACCATGTAGCACTCGGTGGGCTCCACACCCAGCTTCTCGCAGACGGCCCTGTAGTAGCGCAGGTCGGGCTTGGCGTAGCTGTAGTCTTCGTAGGTGGTGATGAGCTCGAACTCGCTGGGCTTGAGACCGGCCCACTCAAGGCGCTTCTCGACGGCGACCAGGGGGAACAGGGGAGTGGTAGCCAGAGCGACGCGGTAGTTCTTCTTCTTGAGCAGGCGGATGATCGTCTGAGCGAGCGTGAGGGTCTTGGCCTCGGACTCACGACGCACGTTCTCGAAGTGCTCGCCGGTGTAGAACTCGTCGGTCCATTCCTCGACTTCCTCGGGAAGCTCGGGATAGGAGGCGCGCATGACCTTCCAGAACACGTCATGGTTGGTGCCCTGGCCCTCGTTGTCCTGCATGGCGGCGACGCCCTTGAACAGGGAGCTGACGAAGAGCGGACCGTTCAGGCCCTTCTCGGTCGCATAGACCGCCATCTCCTTCATGTAGGCGTCCATGAACTTCTTCATGTCAAGACCCAGAAGTGTTCCGTCCAGGTCGAAGAGCACGGTGTTGAACATTCTTCCTATCTCCTTACCTCATGCCCGGTACTCAATACGATATAACGTAATCGCGTTTCCACATTATACGCAAGTTTCCCATGGGGGCAATATCCCCGTTGCATTCACGTGGTTTTCGCGCAGGTGGTGGGGGATAAGCGCAGCTCACACCAAGGAGTACGATCGGCTTTCATCTTCGAGCTCTTGGGCGACAGCGATCATTTCCTTTATGAACGTCTGCAGGAGAGGCGAATCCGAGTCGCTCTTGCGCCAAACCAACCTGAAGTCGAAGAACGCATCGTCGTCAACGATGGGTATGTACTTGAAGTCCTTCATTCGCAGATACGGTATGTTCTCGATTTCGCTCGGTGGCAGGATGAAGACCTCGTCTTGGAGCTCGAGGTTGAAGACGAAGTCGAACGTGCTGTTCGCCAACACGGGGTGTTCTCTAGGTTCGATTCCGTGCCGTTTGAAAGCTTTGACGATTCGGCTCCAGCCGCGCTCCCATCGTGGTCCCACGATGCGGATCAATCCGGTGCTCGCCAGATCCTCGAAATGGAGCACTTCAGCGGAAGCGAGTGAGTTCGCGCGGGACATGAGTGCGATGTAGCGTGAGTCAAAAGGAAGACGTGCGGTCTCAATGCAGGCTGCAAGGTCGGCATCCACCTCCTCTTCGTCGAAGGAGGCGATGAACAGGTCGAGATTCCCCTCAAGGAGTTCAGCGAATAGGGAACTCTCAGGGGCGGATAGATTCAAGTGAGGGGTCAGATGGTGGCCTCTCTTACGTAAGCGTTCGGCGGCTTTGCC
Organism: Coriobacteriales bacterium; assembly: GCA_017434185.1. Classification (GTDB taxonomy): domain Bacteria; phylum Actinomycetota; class Coriobacteriia; order Coriobacteriales; family RUG844; genus RGIG2431. The sequence goes on along the minus strand of JAFRFV010000185.1, from coordinate 436 downwards.
AATGATGAGGACGAGACGGCCTTCATCGACGATTCCTCCCACATCAAGGTCGGATGAGTGTTTCTGTGACTGCTCGAGGACATGTCTCGCCTTGCAATAGGTATCCCAGATGCTGGTTGCGTAGTCGAAGAACAAGCGCCCCTCGCTGGTTATCTCGACTCTGCTTTTGGTCCGGTTCAGCAGTGCTGTTCCCAATTCCATCTCGAGGGCTTGGATGTGTTTGGTCAGGGCGGATTGAGAGAGGTTGAGTTGTTTCGCCGTGACGACGAAGCTCCGGTTCCTGGCCACTTCGAGGAACTCATGGATGTATTCGATTTGCATACGAGGTTTCCTCCTACAGTACACCGTTTCCGAAACCGAAATAAACGAATGGAATCGAAAGAAGCTATCTCCCTTTACCAGTGTATCATCAAGCAAATAACGAGACTAGATATCT
>JAFRFV010000015.1 GCA_017434185.1 Coriobacteriales bacterium | reverse complement strand
GGTCCCGTACGACCCGGATAGGTAGCCGCACATTGCTCCTGCAAGCATTCGATATTCGGCTTTCAAAGTGCAGATCCAATAAAACCAAAATCAGTCGAAATTCTTCTAATCAGGGCTTGACTTCATATAGCTGGTCTCCTTCCGTTCACAACGGGGACAGTCCCCGTTCGTCACTTTTTCACAAAAGGGACGGACCTGCGGCGCATCCGCAGGACGTCCGCGCATAGTATACAGGCTCAGAGCAGGGTACCCAAGAACACGACCGCCGTAGCGATGGCGATGTAGGGCGCGAAGGGGAAGCCGCCCAGCAGTCGAAGCTGGCCTCGGCTGCGGATAAGCGCCACCACCAGCGCGATGACGCACGCCAGAGCCAGGATCGTGAGCGCAGCGGTGAAGTCGAACCACAGTGCCACCGTGCACATGAGCTTGATGTCGCCGCCACCGATGGGGCTGTCGTCATCCGCCGCACCCTTGCGCAACAGCAGCGTCGCCAACAGCATGAACAGCAGGACTCCCAGCGCGCTCAGAAGCGCGAGCCCCAGCGAGCGTCCCAGAGCCGCCACACCGTCTCCCGCCAGCAGCCCCTCCCCCACCATCAACAGCAGCTTGCCCACCGCCCCGCAGGCAACGAGCGCGTTGGGTATGCGCCACACGCGTGCATCCACGACCGCGGCCCAGATGACGACCACGAACAGCAGGAGCTTATCCACGATGAGAAGGGCTTGCAGCATCCGACCCCGCCGCCTAGTGCGACTCCATCAACATCAGCGCTTGCGGTCCAGCTCGGTCCAATCCGCACCGGGTTCGAACGAGCCCGACGTGCCGATCACCGTGCCGCCCTGGCTGATCCAACCGCGGTCGCTGCCCACGGAGAGCTCGACCTCGCTGCCATCGGGACGCATGTAGGTGTTGACACCGCGGATGGCCTCGCTCCACTTGTCGGCGGCGCTGTAGCTGGAACTGCTGCTCGAACTCATGACCTGGGCGTGATGCGCGTTGGAGTTGGCCCACCAGGAGTCCAGCTGGCGGTCGAAGGCCGCCTGACGTGCGGCGTTGGCCGCCTGCATGGCCTGGAACTGCTGGTTCATGGCGTTGATGGCCTGGTCGGTCTCCTGCTGCTTGGCTCGGATGATCTGCTGCTGGTAGTCCGTGATCTGCTGGACGATGCTCTGGTCCAGATAGAAGCTGCTGCACAGGTCGACGTAGCCGTTGGCCCAGGCCTCATCGAAGCTGTCCGCCGGCGCCTGGAGCATGAAGAGATGGCGGCTGCCCCAGTCGAGCACACCCGTGGACGCCAGCTGACCGAAGCCGGTGCCGGACTTGTCGGGCGTGTCGCTCCCGCCCAGCCCGCCAAAGCCACCGCCGCCGAAAGCGCTACCCAACAGGCCTCCCAGCAGGCCGAACGGGCTCATCATCACACCGGGGGCGCTGACGTGCGACTTCCTACCCTCGATGTGGGCGGCGATCGCGAAGCGGATCAGGCTGCCGTCCTTCATCGAGACCTCGTACACGCGGCAGGGCGCGTCGAAGAACACGCCATCGGCCACGGCGGTGACACCGTGGGCGGAGTTGCGCACGCACTCCTGCTGGAGCTGCGTCTGCAGGCGCTGGGTGAAGACTTGGCGGTCGACGCCCCCGCGCACGGGCATCTCGGCGACGCCCACGAGCTTGATGCTGTTGGCACGGCTGCTGAACATGGCGTTGGCGAACTGGTCCAGGTACGCCGCCGGCGCCACGAAGTCGCGATACGTGACGAAGGGATCGTTGGGCAGCTTGTCTTGGAAGAAACTGCCAACCTGCGAGAAGCTCTCGCCAGGCGCGTACATCAGCAGGGCGCCGTTGGGCCCCATCAGCGTGGCGTGCACCTTCATGGGGTAGGTGTACGACGGGTTCTCGTAGCTCAGCTGGCCGGGCAGCAGGCGCCAACCATCGCAGACCTTCACATGGGCGATGGTCTGGTGGGTGTACTTGTCCACCACAGGAGTCGTGCCATCAGCGGAAACAGCCTGATTCATCACGTTGCGGCGCGTCACGTGGATGTTGGAGCCACAGGCGTTGCAGTGGATCACGTCCGCACCATCGGGTAGGTTGATGGGGCTTCCGCAGTTGGGGCACTTGAGGTCGGTGAGCTGGATGTCGGACTGTGCCATGTTCTTCCCTTCGTTGTGGATAAGCGCTGCCACTCGCCGCGCTTATCCCATTATAGCAAGCTGCGCGCGCTATGATAATCGCCGTGGCCCCGCGCATTCACGCCTTTTGCCTACCTGCCGACTAGGAATATCATTCACGGCGCTGACCTGCCGCGTTATACTTGCGCGAAACATCTTGAAGGAGGTCGCCATGCCTGTCGTCCAAACCCCCACCGCCCCGGTGCTCTATCAGCGTCAGGGCGCCTACATCCCCCGTGTCGCCGCGGTCCACGACCTCTGCGGCTACGGCAAGTGCTCGCTGGGCGTCGCCATCCCCGTGCTCAGCGCGGCCGGCGCCGACGTTTGCCCCGTCCCCACGGGTCTCTTCTCCAGCCACACCGCCTTCCCCGGCTGGTACATGCATGACACCACCGACATCCTGGGCGATTACCTGGACGCCTGGGAGGGCATCAACATCGACATCGACGCCGTCTACTCCGGCTTCCTGGGTGCGCCGGAGCAGGTGGATGTCATCCGACGTCTCTACACGACCTTCCCCAAGGCCCTCAAGGTGGTCGACCCCGTGATGGCCGACCACGGCAAGGTCTATCCCACCTACACGCCCGAGCTCTGCCAGGCCATGGCGGACCTGGCCTGCGAGGCGGACATCCTGACCCCCAACCTCACCGAAGCCGCCATCATCCTGGGCGAGGAATGGAAGGGTACCGACATCAGCAACGAGGAGGCCGCCCGCATCATCAACGCCCTGTTGGAGAAGGGCGCCAGGAACGTGGTCCTGAAGGGCATCCAGCGCAAGGGCGAGAGCCAGGTGCGCAACTTCGTGGGTGGCGATGGCTTCCAGATCTTCGAGGTGCACAACGAGTTCCTCCCCTACTACCTGCACGGTACGGGCGATCTGTACTGCTCCGGTCTGCTGGCGGCGATCCTGGCGGGACGCGACCTGTACGAGGCCGTCCGCTTCGCGGGCATGCTCACGCGTG
>JAFRFV010000184.1 GCA_017434185.1 Coriobacteriales bacterium | reverse complement strand
GTGACGTACGTGCTTCTGGCATGCCTGGAGGCGCTGATTGACGGGGGTGGCGCGGGCATCGTGGCGCTGCTCACGCTGCCGGCGCGCGAGCACACCGTGCTCTGGGCAGCGCTGTACCAGGGCAACGTCTGCGGCGCGATCTCGTTCCTGCTGGGCAACGTGGCGATCCAGTACCTGGGTGTGAACCGCGACGCGTCCTTCGTGGGCATCTCGACCTTCGTGAGCATCCTGGCGGGTGTGCTCCTGCTGGGCGAGCCGTTCTCGCTGCTGCAGGGTGTGGGCGCGGCGATCATCATCGCGGGTGTGATCATCGCGAATTGGCGCGCGGGCGAAGATGCGGAAAGGGGACAGTCCCCATTCGTCACTTCTTCACAAAAGGGACGGACGTTGGAGCGTGATGAGCTCGATGGATGACGCGACCGCCCGCGAACTCACACGATTGAACGCCCGCTTCTACGAGGCGCAGGCAGCTTCGTTCAGCAAGACGCGTGGAGGCGGCTGGGCAGGCTGGCTGCGCTGCCTGGAGCATCTGGGCGCAGACACGGAAGCGCCTTTGCGCGTGCTCGACGTCGCAGCGGGCAACCTGCGACTCGAGCGCTTCCTGCTGCGCGAACGTCCGCAGCAGCGATTCGAGTTCCGGGCGATCGATTCCTGTCGCGAGCTCATGCTGGCGGACACCGCGTTCGCGCAGGACGCAGGGGTGCAGTGCACCGAACGCGACCTGCTCGCGAGCGGGCTTGGCGCAGTGGAGCCCGCGGACATCGTGGCCTGTTTCGGCTTCATGCACCACGTACCGGGGATGCGCCGCCGCGAGGAGCTGCTGCGCGAGATGCTCGCCGCCACTGCACCGGGCGGACTGCTCGCTGTGAGTTTCTGGGAGTTCATGAAGTCGCCGGAGCTGGCGGATGCCGCACGCACGGGCATGCCCGCAGCGCTCGCCGCGACCGGCATCGATGCGGCGGCACTCGACGAAGGCGACTACCTGCTGGGATGGGACGCCCGCCCGGGCACCTACCGCTACTGCCACAGCTTCACCGCCGCCGAGGTGGACGCGCTCGAAGCCATCGCGCACGCTGCAGGCGCGCATACCGTGGCACGCTTCTGCGCCGACGGGCGCGGCGGCGAACTCAACGAGTACCTGCTGCTCTCCCGCTAGCGCGACCCTCCGCTAGCGTCGCGCTTATCCCCGGCGCTTGCGCAGGAGATCGCCGCGCTCCAGCGGGAACGGCGCGAGCAAGCTGTAATCACGCATCGCGACGACGCACTCATCGCAGCGCAGGCCATCCTCGTCGCGCAGTTCGCGTGCGAAAAAGCGCTGCGCGGGAACACCGGGTCGCAGCACTTCGAGTTCCTCCCCCGCTGCGAAGCGCGTACGCAGGTTGATATCCACGCGGTAGCCCTCCCCCTCCGGCTGGCAGCTATCGACGACGGCCACCCAGTCGTGGGTCTGCGAGTACTCCTTGCCCGTGGGACTCTGGTTGGCGGGGCCGTAGAAGAAACCCGTGTGATACGGCCGATGGCTCACAGCCTCGAGCTCACCCAGATAATCCGCGGCGGGCGCGCCATCGAGCACCTGCCGATACGCGTTCACCACCGTCGCCACGTAGTAGGCACCCTTCACGCGGCCCTCGCTCTTGATGCTGTCCACACCGGCGGCGGCGAGCTCATCCAGATGCTCGAGCATCATCAGGTCCTTGGAATTCATGATGAAGGAGCCGCGCTCGGTCTCCTCCACGGGGTAGAAGACGTCCGGGTGGCGTTCCTCGGCAAGGCCCCAACGCCAACGGCAGGGCTGACCGCAGTGACCGCGGTTGGCATCGCGGCCGGTCAGGAAGTTGCTGATAAGACAGCGTCCGGAGTACGCCATGCACATGGCACCGTGCACGAAGACCTCCAGCTCGAGGCATTCGGGCGTGTTCGCTCGGATGGCCGCGATCTCCGCCAACGAGAGCTCGCGCGCCAGCACGACACGCTTCGCGCCCATCTCGTACCACATGCGTGCCGCCATCGAGTTCGTGCAGGACGCCTGCGTGCTGATATGGATGTCGAGCCCCGGCGCCGCGCTGCGCACCAGCTGCACCGTGGCCAGATCGCTCACGATGACGGCATCGACACCCGCGCACTCGAGCGCCACCAGATAGTCACGCAGCGGTGCGAGGTCGCTCTC
>JAFRFV010000183.1 GCA_017434185.1 Coriobacteriales bacterium | reverse complement strand
GGACCGCCGCGAGTGAGCAGACCGCCACATGGCAGGAGCTCGAAGCGGAGCAGCGCACGAACGAGACCGCTGCGCACCGTGTGGTGGGCCTGGTCATCGAGACGCGCCCCAACACCATCACGCCGCAGGCGTTGCTGCAGCTGCGACGTATGGGATGCACCAAGATCCAGGTGGGCATCCAGACGCTCGATCCGGCCATCAACGCCGCCAACGATCGTCCGCTCACGCCCCAGCAGGCGCAGCGCTGCTTCGAACTGCTGCGGCTCTTCGGCTTCAAGATCCACTCGCATTTCATGCTCAATCTACTGGGCGCCACGCCCGAAAGCGACCTCGCGGATTATCGCGCCTTCATGACCCTGCCCGCCTTCCAGCCCGACGAGGTCAAGCTCTATCCCTGCGCGCTCATCGGCGGCACAAGGCTGGAGCGCGCGTACGAGGCGGGGGAGTGGCGCCCCTACAGCGAGCAGGAGCTGGTCGATACCATCGCCGCCGACGTACGCGTGACGCCGCCTTGGTGCCGGCTCTCGCGCATCATCCGTGACTTCAGCGCCTGCGACATCGTGGCGGGCAACAAGCAGGGCAACCTGCGACAGGAAGTGGAGCGGCGCCTGCGTGACGAGGCCGCTGCGGTGCAGGAGATCCGCTTCCGCGAGATCAGCATGGAGCAGGTCGACCCCGCGCAGCTCGAACTGCAGGTCATCCCCTATGAGACCACCGCCACCAGCGAGCGCTTCCTGCAGTGGGTGACGCCGGACAACCGCATCGTGGGCTTCCTGCGCCTGTCGATCCCCCATGCCGACGCGATGAGTGCGCTCCTGCGCGGACTTGAAGCGCCCACGCTCCCGCTCTCGCGCGACTCCCCCATGATCCGCGAGGTGCACGTGTACGGCCGCGCCACCGCGCTGGGCGACTCACAAGAAGGCGGCGCGCAGCACCAGGGCCTGGGTCGTCGTCTGATCGCCGCGGCCTGCGACATCGCGCGCGAGCAGGGTACGACCCACGTCAACGTGATCAGCAGCGTGGGCACGCGCGAGTACTATCGCGCGCTGGGCTTCCGGGATGCCGGACTCTACCAGACGCTCACCCTGTAGTAGAATGCTCGTATGAAGACGGCAGCGACAAGCAGGGTCATCGCGGCGCTCGTAGTGGGCGTCCTGCTCGCTGCGCTCCTGTTCGTCATCCCCGCACCCGCGGGCTTCAGTCCGCAGGGCTGGCATCTGTTGGGCGTGCTCGTCCCCATCGTGATCATCTGGGCCACCGAGGTCATGCCCGTGGGCGTCGCCTCGCTGCTCCTGCTCACCGTCGTGTGCGTGGCGGGCATCTCCACCCCCGATGTCGCCTTCTCCGGCTTCGCCAACCACCTGTGCTGGCTCATGCTGGGTGCCTTCATCCTTGCCGACGCGATGATGGCATCCGGCCTCTCGCGCCGCATGGCCCTCTGGCTGCTCTCCAAAGCGAAATCCGTGAATTCGCTGGTGGGAATGGCCTTCCTCGCCAACCTGCTCATGGCGCCCGTGCCCAGCGCGACCGCCCGCTGCAGCATCCTGGGTCCGCTTCTGGACGCCATCATGGAATCGCTCGGCCGCCCCTCCAGGAGCAATCTCGCGCGCTACCTGGTCTACGCCTACTTGATGGCCTGCACCGGCTTCACCGGCGTCATGATCCTCACCAGCGGCGCCGCCAACGGCGCCACGCTCGCGTTCTACGAGCAGATGACCGGCAACACCCTGAGCTTCATCCAATGGGCCGGCCTCATGATCCTGCCCGCCGCCTTCATCTGCCTCTGCGCTCTCGTGATCGCGCGCTTCTTCGCCGGCAAGCCCGAGCCCGAACTCGCCCGCAAGCTCTCCGACTCCACCCGCTTGCACGACGAGTACGCGAAGCTGGGTCCCATGACTGCCCCCGAGAAGCGCGTCCTCGCCTGCGTCATCCTAGTGCTCGTGCTCTGGTGCTTCGGCGACCTCGTGGGGCTCAAGGCGGGTTTCGCCGCCATCCTGGTCTCCGCGCTGCTCTTCCTGCCGGGAATGGCCGTGGTCGAGCCCAGGCAGGCGATGCGCGACGTGAACTGGAGCATCGTGCTGCTGGTGGGCTGCTTGGTGGGCTTCGGTGCCATCGTGCAGGACACCGGCCTCGCCGATTCCTTGGCCAGCGCCGTCTTCGCGCCCATCATGAACCCCATCCACCAGCATCTGGGCCTGCTGGGTATCTGCATCAACGTGCTGCTCGTGAGCGCCATCGCCCACTTCCTGCTGCCCACCCCCAACAACATCGTGCTCGCCGCTCCGGTGCTCATCGCCTGGGGCCTTTCCGCGGGCCTCGACCCCGCCATCCTGCTGGGACTGCTCGTGCTGCCCGTAGCCATGCACGACCGCATCGTGCCGCTGTCCTACCAGTACCCGCCCTACTACGTGATGCTGGGCCTGGATCTGGTGGACACCAAGTCGTTCAACAGTCTGCTCGCCAAGGTCTACCCTGCGCTCGCGCTCTGCGTCATCCCCGCGTCCTTCATCTGCTGGGCTATGGTGCGCCTGCTGGGCATTGCATGATCCGCTCCCTTCATCTAGAATGTAATACGGTACAACAGAAGGGAGGCGCGATGGATGACGTCATGGTGACGGCGCGCATGAGCAAACAGCGCAAGGCGGAAGGCAACAGGGTCCTGGCGAAGGCGGGGCTCAACGCGTCGCAGGCCATCAACATGCTCTTCGACCGCTTGGTGCAAGAACAGGACGTCTCCTTCCTGGAGGCTCCATCCGGTATCGCCTCTCAAGCAGCATGGGATGATGCCGCTTCCTTCGTGGATTCACTTCTGCTTCCTTCCAGCGATTTCCCGGTTCCAGAGGATAAGGGCAGCATCAAAGCGGCGCGTCTCAAGGCTCGGGGGCTCATGTGAGCATCGGGAAACAGGGTCGCCCCAGGCTCTTCTTGGACACGAACGTCTTCGTGGATTGCCTACAGCAACGTGAGCGATTCTTCGAAAGCGCCCGTCTGTTGCTCATCATGGGCAAGGTGGGGGAGGTCGAGCTGTGGATAAGCGCCACCCAGATGACCGATCTCATATACATCCTCTCGGAAGGCGGAAGGAAGCAGCTCATGCCGCGTGTCATGGCCAGTCTCAGGGGATTGCGTGGCTTCGTTAACGTGTGCGGTGTCGGTGCCGACGAGATCGACGCCATCCTTGAGACCGATTGGCAGGATGCGGAGGATGCGCTTATCCACAACCTGGCATGTCAAATGCGCGCGGACGCCATCATCACGTCCAACAAGAGGGATTTCCAGAGAAGCAGTATCGACGTGTTCGATTGTGACGAGTTCTTCCAGCGCATGCAGGAGATGCGCGGAATCCCCTATGGGATCGCGAGGCTGCGCTCATGATCACCATCGGATGTCATCTCTCAAGCTCGGGCGGCTATGCGCAGATGGCGCGCGATGCCATCGCGATCGGTGCGAACACCTTCCAGTTCTTCACCCGCAATCCGCGTGGTGGCGCCGCCAAGCCCATCGACCCCGCCGACATCGCGGCCTTCCACGAGCTCGCCGCGGAAGGCGGCATCGAGCGCATCCTCTGCCATGCGTCCTACACCCTGAATCCGGCGTCAGACGACCCCGCCGTGCGCGACTTCGCCCTCGCGGCACTCCGGGACGACCTGCAGCGCATGGAGTACACGCCCGGCCAGCTCTACAACATGCATCCCGGCATGCACAAGAAGCAGGGTGTGGAACGCGGTATCGAGCTGACCGCCGCCTGCATCAATGCCGCACTCGAGCCCCAGCAGTCCACGACGCTGCTGCTGGAGACCCTGGCGGGCAAGGGCAGCGAGATCGGCACGAACTTCCTGGAACTCGCCGCCATCATCAGCCGCATCGAGTTGCAGGATCGCGTGGGCGTCTGCTTGGACAGCTGCCACGTATGGGACGCGGGCTACGACATCGCAAACGAGCTCGATCGCATGCTCGAAGACTTCGACCGCTGCATCGGCCTGTCGCGCCTGCGCGCCATCCACCTGAACGACTCCATGAATCCCTGCGGTTCGCACAAGGACCGCCACGCGCGTCTGGGCGAGGGCTGCATCGGCCTTGACGCGCTTATCCGCATAACCCAACACCCCGCCCTGCGTGACCTGCCGTTCTACCTGGAGACGCCCAACAAGACCCTCGATGGATTCGCCCAGGAGATCGCGCTCATCCGAAAGGAGCACCCATGATCTTCAACACCTTCGTCGATGCCGACAAGACCGCGCGCAAGCTCTACCAGCGCTGTATCACCGCCACGGAAGCGGGGCTCTACGACGCCGCCGCCTTCTACATGCGCAAGGTGCTCGAGGTGATCGCCAGCTCCTTCATCGACCGCTACGACGAGATAGGCCAGGGCGAGGTCTTCAACGGCTTCCTGGAGCACCGACATCGTACCCGCAAGACCATGAGTCTGGACGATAAGATCGACTTCCTGCTCGACCAGGGCAACATCCCCAACAGTTCCAAGAAGACCTACAACGCCATCCGCAAGTACGGCAACGCCGCTGTCCACGAGGTGGACTTCGAAGAGGATGTGGTCAAGCATCTGGACCTGATGGTGGAGCTCGAGAACGAACTCCACGCCTTTCGTCTCATGACCTACGACAAATAGGGCGTCTCGCAATGGCACGCCCCCGCGCCATGGAGTAGAATCATTCCAAATAGCTTCACGTTGCACGACGTTGGAAGGTGAACCCGTGGCATTAATCGTGACGAAATTCGGTGGCACATCGGTCGCCACCCCAGAGCGCATCAAACAGGTCGCTGCGCGGCTGGTCAAGATGAAGCGCGAAGGCAACCAGGTGGTTGCCGTGGTCTCCGCGATGGGCAAGACCACCGATGACCTCATCAAACTGGCCAAACAGGTCAACGACAATCCCCCCGGCCGCGAGATGGACATGTTGGTGTCCACCGGCGAGCGCATCTCGATGGCGCTCATGGCCATGGCCATCGAGGCGATCGGCGAGCATGCCGTGAGCTTCACCGGCAGCCAGGTGGGCATCATCACCGACGAGGTGCACACCAAGGCCAAGATCCGCGAGGTCAACGGCGAGCGTGTCCGCCGCGCCCTTCGTGAGGATAAGATCGTGGTCGTCGCGGGCTTCCAGGGCGTGTCCCGCAGCCGTGAGATCACGACGCTGGGCCGCGGCGGTTCCGACACCACCGCCGTCGCGCTGGCCGCCGCGCTGCAGGCTGACGAGTGCATGATCTTCTCCGACGTGGACGGCGTCTACACCTGCGATCCCCGCGTGGTGCCCCGCGCGCGCAAGCTGGACACCCTGTCCTACGAGGAGATGCTGGAACTGGCCGCCTGCGGCTCCGGCATCCTGCAGATGCGCTCCGTCGAGTTCGCCCGCAACTACAAGGTCCCCATCCGCTGTCGTTCCACCTTCACCGACGACCCCGGTACTCTCATCAAGGAGGCTGACCCCAACATGGAATCCGCCGTCATCTCTGGCATCGCATTCGACACTTCTGAAGCCAAGGTCACCATCCGTGGCGTCCCGGATACCGTGGGTATCGCCGCTCAGGTCTTTGGTGCGCTGGCGGAAGCCAACGTGAACATCGACATGATCATCCAGAACATCTCCCGCGATGGCTACACCGACATCTCGTTCACCAGCCCCAAGGCCGACATCATGAAGGTGCGTCAGGTCTGCGGCCAGGTGATCGCCAACCTGGGTGCCCGCGAGGTCGTGGTGGATGACACCGTCGCCAAGGTCTCCATCGTGGGCGCCGGCATGAAGTCGTCCCCCGGTGTGGCCGCCAAGATGTTCCAGACCCTTGCCGAGAACGGCATCAACATCGACCTCATCTCAACCAGTAGCATCCGCACCTCCGTCGTCATCGACGCCAGCAAGGTGCAGGAGGCCGCCCGTTGCCTGCACACCGCGTTCGGTCTGGATTCCAGCGTGGTGTTCGAGGAGAAGCAACTGTCCGGTGAGGAACTGGCCGCCAAGGCCGCAAAGGGTCGCTAGATCCGCGTTCGCAGCGCTTATCCCCAGAAGGAAGGAGCCCCGCCATGGCATGGAACAAGCCTATGCCCGCCCATCCCGTCGTCGCCGTCGCCGGTGCCACCGGTGCGGTGGGTCAGGAGATGATGAAGGTCTTGGAGCAGCGTGACTTCCCGGCCTCCAAGATCATCCCGCTGGCCAGTGCCCGCAGTGCGGGTAAGGTCATCAAGTACAAGGACACCGAGCTCGTGGTGCAGGAGATGACCCCGGAGTCCTTCCAGGGTGTCGACATCGCGCTGTTCGCCGCGGGCGCCAACGTGTCCAAGGCCCTGCGCCAGGCCGTCGTGGACGCCGGCGCCGTCATGATCGACAACTCCAGCGCCTTCCGCATGGAGCCCGATGTGCCGCTGGTGGTGCCCGAGGTCAATCCGCAGGATCTGGCCTGGCACAGCGGCGTGATCGCCAATCCCAACTGCTCCACCATCCAGATGGTCGTGCCCCTGAAGGCCCTCTACGACATCGCTCCCATCAAGCGCGTCGTGGTCTCCACCTATCAGGCCGCCAGCGGTGCCGGTCAGGCCGCCATGGACGAGCTCTACGGCCAGACCCAGCAGTTCCTGAACGGCGAGCCCTTCGAGGCCAAAGCCTTCGCGCACCAGATCGCCTTCAACCTGATCCCCCACATCGACGTCTTCATGGACGACCTCTACACCAAGGAAGAGTGGAAGATGGTGGTCGAGACCAAGAAGATCATGGGCGATGACAAGATCCTGGTGGCCCCCACCTGCGTGCGCGTTCCCGTGCTGCGCTGCCACAGCGAGAGCGTGAACGTCGAGTTCACCAGCGAAGTCACGCTCGAGCAGGCCAAGGCCGCCATGGCCGCCTTCCCCGGCATCACCCTGATGGACGATCCCGCCACCAAGACCTACCCCATGCCCGGTCTGCTGCAGGGCACCGATGACGTGTACGTGGGCCGCCTGCGCAAGGATCCCACCGTCGAGTACGGTATCGCGTTCTGGCTGGTTGCCGACCAGATCCGCAAGGGTGCCGCCCTCAACGCCGTCCAGATCGCCGAGGCCCTGTTGCCCGCCGAGTAAGCGCGAGCGAAGCGATAAACCGGTAATCCATGAGCAACTTCGTCGCCATCCTCCTGTGTGCCGTCTTCGGCATCCTGGTGGGCATGGCGTCGGGGCTGCTCGGCATTGGTGGGGGAGGCCTCATCTCGCCCTTCCTGCGCATCGTCATGGGCGTGCCGGGCCTGGTCGCCACCGCCACCTCGCTCATGGCCATCATCCCCACGGCCATCTCCGGCACGCTGGGCCACGTGCGCACCCGCACCATCAACCTGCGCATGGGTCTGCTGCTGGGCCTGGCCGGCTGCCTCTGCTCGCCGTTGGGCGCGCGTGCGGCCGATGCCTGCGGCGGCTTCGTGGTGCTCATGGGCGTGGCGGCGGTGGGCATCTACACCAGCTACACCATGTTCAGGAAGTACTTCGCGCTGCGCCGTGCGCACAAGGCGGATCTGCAGGCGGGTGGTTCCGGTGTGGATAAGCCCTTCGAGCCCACGGCCATCGAATTCAGGCCCAAGGCGGTGGCCGGCATCATCGCCGCAGGCATGGTGACGGGCTTCATGTCCGGCTTCCTGGGTCTTGGTGGCGGCTTCATCATGATCCCCATCATCACGGGGTTCTTCGGGCTCTCCATGAAGGAGGCGTCCGGTACCAGTCTCATGGCCATCGCCATCCTGGCACTGCCCGGAGTCATCACCCAATTCGCCCTGGGCAACGTCGATCTGGCCTATGGATTGGCGGTCGCGCTGGGTAGCATCCCCGGGGCCTTCATCGGTGGATTGCTCGCTCCCAAGGTGCCGGAGCGACACCTGCGGCTCCTGTTTGGTATAGTGTTCGTGCTCATCGCCCTCTCACTGGTGGTGAACGAGATCGTGTTGTTGTAGCAGGAGGACGGCATCATGGAGACCAAGCGGACCGCTCTTGCGGAAACCATCATCGTCACCATCGTCGCGCTGCTGTCGTTGGTGATCCTGTGGAGCTTCATGTCCACGCGTGAGGTGCCGGCGGCCATCCCGGTCACCTGCACCATCGCTTTGGGCGTGCTGGGAATCGCCGTCATGAACTGGTCCACCGACCCCGACCGCCTGCGCGCGCGCCAGTCCGACCGCAGTCTGTACCTGGCCAACAAGACGCTGGGTTTCATGCGCGAGGGCTTATCCGAAGAATCCGCCGGTGCGGTGTGCGAATTGCTGCTGCCCTACACCAATGCGGTGGCTATCGCGATCACCGACCGCGAGCGCATCCTGGGATTCGCCGGCGTGCAGGATGGCATCCACGAGGTGGGGGAGCGCATGGAATCGCTGGCCACCAAGCTCACCTTGGAGGAGAAGACCATGAGAGTGGTCCTATCCCCGGATGAGATCGGTCTTCCCGGCAAGAAGCAGGCCTACGGTGCCGCCATCGTGGTGCCGCTGGTGGTGCGCAATCAGGCGATAGGTACGCTCAAGTTCTACTACCGCACGCCGCGCCGCATCAACGAGACTCAGCAGTCCATGGCGGAAGGTCTGGGCGAGCTGCTGTCCACCCAGCTGTCGTTGGCCGAGTTGGATGCGCAGACCGAGCTGGCCACCCGCATGGAGCTCAAGGCCCTGCAGGCGCAGATCAACCCGCATTTCCTGTTCAACACGCTCAACACCATCAGTGCGCTCATCCGCATGGATCCCAAGCGCGCGCGTGAACTGCTGCGCGAGTTCGCGACCTTCTACCGTCGCACGTTGGAGAACTCCGAGGACCTTATCGCCATCTCCGAGGAGATCGCCCAGACGGAGCGCTACTTCATGTTCGAGAAGGCGCGCTTCGGTGAAGAACGCGTGAAGTTGGACACGCACATCGAACCCGGGCTGGAAGGTTTGCAGGTTCCCGCCTTCATCATCCAACCGTTGGTCGAGAATGCGGTCAACCATGCGATGCGCGATGAGGGGCAATTGCATATCCTTGTCGACGTCGCACGCGACGATGACGGTGTGGTGGTCTCCGTTGCCGACGATGGCGTTGGTATCAAGCAGGAGGCCTTGCCCCTCACACTCGAACCCGGCTATGGAACGGGCATAGGTATCGCTCTCAAGAACGTGGATGACCGACTCAAGGGTCTGTTCGGCCCCGAGTCGGGTTTGCGTATCGAGAGCGAGTACGGTGTGGGAACGACGGTTTTTCTCGACCTCAAGGGCGCGCACCGCTGAGGATGGTATACTTGCATCGAAGCCTCCAGTGAGGCTCGAACACGGAAGATAGGAGACGACAATGCTCAAAGCGATCATCGTTGATGACGAGCCCTTGGCTCGTTCCGAACTCAGGTTCCTGCTGGACGAGACCGGTCAGGTGGAGGTTGCCGCCGAGGCTTCCAATGTTCGCGAGGCCATCGAGCGCTTGAAGGACACCGGCGCGGACGTCATGTTCCTGGATGTGAACATGCCCAACACCTCCGGCCTGCAGCTGGCCGAGGCCATGAACAAGCTCAAGTACCCGCCCGCCGTCGTGTTCGTGACCGCCTATTCCGAGCACGCCGTGAAGGCCTTCGACGTGAACGCCGTCGACTACCTGGTCAAGCCGGTCGACACCGAGCGTCTGCTGCAGGCCATCAACAAGGTCAAGGCCAGCATGGTGGGCAGCACCAAGAGCGCCCAGAAGGAGCGCATCCCCGTTGAGAAGGGCGGCAAGAAGCTGCTCATCCCGGCGGATAAGATCCACTTCATCATGGCCAAGGACGACTACTCCTACCTGCACACGGAGAGCGACCGCTACCTGTCCACCGTGTCGCTCGCGCAGCTGGAAGCCAAGCTGGAGCCCTACGGCTTCTTCCGCGTGCACCGTCGCTACCTGGTCAACCTCTCCTGCGTGAGCGAGGTCGACCCCGTGAGCGGTGGCACCCTGATGCTGTCGCTGACCGGCGAAGAGGAGAAGATCCCGGTGAGCCGCCGCCGCGTGGCCAGCCTCAAGAAGGCTCTGGGCCTGTAGGCTGCGGGCGCGGGCTGCGAGGACGCGCGTGCTGATAGGCGTCATATCGGATACACACGGAGGGCTGCCCAAGGCAGCCCTCGATGCATTCGCTGCTTGTGATTGGATCATCCATGCCGGCGACATCTGTGGCCAGCGGATCCTGTGGGAACTCGAGGCTGGCGCCCCGGAGATCGCGGTGACGGGCCACTGCGATTGCGACGACTACGGCCCCACGGTGCACTACACCGCCGCGCCGCTGCTGGATGACGTGCGCTTCAAGATCGTG
>JAFRFV010000182.1 GCA_017434185.1 Coriobacteriales bacterium | reverse complement strand
GGGCGCACGCCGCGCTCCAACCCCGCAACCTACATCGGTCTGTGGGATGACCTACGTCAACTCTTCGCCTCCTTACCAGAATCCAAGGCGAGGGGCTACAGTCCCGGACGCTTCTCGTTCAACGTGAGCGGCGGCCGCTGCGAAGCTTGCAAGGGCGATGGCCAGATAAAGATCGAGATGCATTTCCTTCCCGATGTCTATGTTCCCTGTGAGGTCTGCCATGGTAGTCGCTACAATCGCGAGACCCTTCAGGTCACCTACCGCGGTAAGAATGTGAGTGACGTACTCGACATGACCGTCGACGAGGCCCTGGTCTTCTTCGAGAACATCCCCAACGTCAAGCGCAAACTGCAGACCCTGGCCGATGTGGGATTGGGCTACATCCGCTTGGGGCAACCCGCCACCACGCTCTCGGGTGGTGAGGCCCAGCGTGTCAAGCTGGCGAGTGAGCTGCAGCGCAAGCAGACGGGCAAGACCTTCTACATCCTCGACGAGCCCACCACGGGCCTCCATATGGAGGACGTACGTCAGCTGCTGCAGGTCCTGCAGCGCTTGGTCGACAGCGGGAACACCGTGGTGGTGATCGAACACAACTTGGATGTCATCAAATGCGCTGACCGTATCATCGACCTGGGACCCGATGGGGGAGAGGACGGCGGCCATCTGATCGCCTACGGAACACCGGAGCAAGTCGCCGCGTGCGAACAGAGCTATACCGGGGCATTCCTCGCTCCCCTGCTCGATAAAGGCTGAGTCTTGACCAGTTCGATGGACATACGCCAGCAACTCGAATCCGTCCCTCTGGAGCCGGGCTGCTACCTGTGGAAGGACAGCAGCGGCGCCGTTCTCTACGTGGGGAAGGCGAAGTCGCTCCGCTCCCGCATGAAGCAATACGTCATGGGCACGGACGAGCGCGCCAAGATCCCCCGGATGATGGAGCAGGTCGCATCATTCGACTACCTTGTGTGCGACAACGAGACCGAAGCGCTGGTGCTGGAGAAGACCCTCATCAAACAGTATTCCCCGCCGTTCAATGCGGACTTCAAGGATGACAAGACCTATCCCTTCATTGCCATCACGCATTCGGATCCCTTCCCGGCCATCAAATACACCCGCGAGCATCATCGTGCGGGAACACGCTACTTCGGGCCCTACACCGACTCCCGCGCCGCACGTGACATGATCGATGCGCTCCGCCGAGTCGTGCCCTTGTGCAGTGCGAACTGCGTCGAGCACAAACGACTCTGCCGTACGAGCGGGTCGGGTGAAACCGCGGCGAGCAAACCCTGCTTCGATTACCATGTGGGTTTGGGCCCCGGGCCTTGCTGCGCTGCCATCGGTCAGGAGGAGTACCAGGAGAACGTCCGCGCTGCTGAGCGCTTCCTCGCCGGGCATCGCAAGGAGTTCATCTCCAAGCTCGACATGGATATGCGTGATGCCGCCGACGAGCTCGATTTCGAGCGTGCCGCCCGTATCAAACGCCGCATCGAGAGCATCCAGGCTTTGGGCGAGAAGCAGAAGGCGGTATCACAGAGCAATCTGGACGCGGATATCATCGGATTCTGTCGCGAGGAGACCATCACGGGCGTTCAGGTGCTGGTTGTCCGCGAGGGCAGCATCATCATCTCCAACGAGTTCATCCTGGATAAGGGCATGGACATCGTGCAGGACAGTCTGGTCGAGACCTTCATGCTGCGCTACTACGAAAGCGCAAGCAGCGTACCGCGTCTCGTCGTACTCGAGCAGGAGCCGTCTGGCAAGGATGCACTCGAGGACTATCTCACCCGCTTGTTGGCCAACCCACACGGCGCCAAGGTGCGTATCGAAGCTCCGCGGAGAGGGGAGAAGCTCGAACTGCTGAATCTCGCGCAAAAGAACGCGCGCCATGCCCTCATGCGCTATAAAGTGCGCACGCGCTACGACGAGGAACGCATCAACGATGCGCTGCTGCAACTCGAGAGCGCACTCGCTTTGCCCGCGCCGCCACTGCGTATCGAGTGCTTCGATATCTCCACCATCCATGGCCGCTTCTCGGTCGCGAGCATGGTCGTGTTCAGCAACGGACAGAAGGACAGCTCCCAGTACCGGAGATTCAAGATACGCGCTGAACACGAGGAAGCCAACGATTTCGCCATGATGTCAGAGGTCCTGGGACGTCGCTATTCCAAGGAGCGTATGGACGATAAGGGCTTTGGGAGCAGGCCGGACCTCCTGATCGTCGACGGTGGCAAACCACAGCTCACTGCGGCTCGTCTGCAACTCGAGCAATTGGGTTTGGACATTCCGCTCTGTGGTCTGGCCAAACAGGACGAGGAGCTCTATGTTGCCTGGATGGACGATCCGGTGGTGCTTCCCACCGGCAGCGCCTCGCTCTATCTGGTCAAGCAGGTGCGCGATGAGGCGCATCGCTTCGCCATCACCTTCCACCGCGAACTGCGCGACAAGGCCATGACGGTCTCCATCCTCGACGAGATACCGGGTCTTGGCCCCAAGCGCCGTAAGGCCCTCATGAAGGGCTTCGGATCGTTCAAGCGCCTTTGTTCTGCGACTGTCGAGGAGATTGCGGCGATTCCCGGTATACCCATGGCTCTTGCGCAGGACATACGCGAGACGCTGGACATGAGTTCGTCGCTCAAGCGCGAGAAGGGAACAGAGCATACACAGGCGGGCGAGCAACTGCTAGGATGATAGATGTCGCTTGCACGGCTTCATGACGTGTGTGGGTATGGAAAGGAGCATCGAGCATGGTCATCGACACCCAGTATGGCGAGAACGAGGTCTTCGAATCGGCTCCCTCGGGTCCTGATCTGGTGATCATCACCGGCATGTCCGGTGCCGGACGAACCGAGGCCATGCACACCCTGGAGGACATGGGCTACTTCTGCATCGACAACCTTCCGCCCACCCTGCTCATGAACCTCGTTGCACTCGCGGGTATCCAAGCCGGCTCGCTTCGCCGTCTGGCGATCGTCTGCGACCTGCGCAGCAAGGAATTCGTCCCCGAGCTGCAGGGTGAGCTCAAGCGCCTCCAGGACACCAACGTGTCGTATCGCCTCATCTTCCTGGATGCGAGCGACGATGTGCTCATCCGTCGTT
>JAFRFV010000181.1 GCA_017434185.1 Coriobacteriales bacterium | reverse complement strand
GTCTCCTCCTGGATGTCCTTCATCAGGTTCACGACCTGCGCCTGGATGGACACGTCCAGAGCCGAGATGCACTCGTCGGCAATGATGAGCTTGGGGTTCATGACCAAGGCGCGCGCGATGCCCACGCGCTGACGCTGGCCGCCCGAGAACTGGTGCGGATAGCGCTCGGCATGCGCCGGGGACAGGCCCACCTTGCTCAGCATCTCGCTGATAGCGTTGTCACGTTCAGCGGCGCTCGCGTAGCGATGGTGGATGTCCAGGCCCTCGCCGATGATGTCGCCCACCTTCTTGCGCGGGTTCAGCGAGCTCATCGGGTCCTGGAAGATCATCTGCATGTCCTCGCGCAGCATGCGCTCGGTCTCGCGGTTAAGCTTGCCCGTGATCTCCTTGCCCTCAAACAGGACGCTGCCCGCCGTGGGGTTGTACAGACGGATGATGCTGCGGCCGATGGTGGTCTTGCCGGAGCCAGACTCGCCCACCAGGCCATAGGTCTCGCCCGGATAGATGTCAAACGACACGCCGTTAACAGCCTTGACCGTAAAGGTGCGCGACACCGGGAAGTGCTGGGTCAGGTCCCTGACCTTAAGCAGTGGTTCTGTCATAGGTACCTCTCAGCCTCCTTCTTGGATCGCTCAAGGCGCGCGGCCAGCTCGGCGGGCATCTCTACCTTGGGAGCGTCGGGATGCAGCAGCCACGTAGCCGCATAGTGCGTCTCGCTGACCTTGAACATGGGCGGCTCGACCTTCTCGTCAATCTTGAGCGCGTAGGCGTTGCGCGCGGCAAAGGCGTCGCCCTTGGGCTCGTGCAGCAGGTTGGGAGGGCTGCCCGGGATGGAGGCTAGACGGTCGTCGTCGGTCTCGAGGTCAGGCATGGCCGCCAACAAACCCCAGGTATAGGGGTGCTTGGGCTCGTAGAAGATCTCGTTGACGTTACCGACCTCGATGATCTTGCCCGCATACATGACGTTGACGTAGTCGGCGACCTTGGCAACCACGCCCAGGTCATGCGTGATGTAGATGACGCTGATGCCCAGGCGTGCCTGAACATCCTTGATGAGCTCGAGGATGCGTGCCTGAATGGTGACGTCGAGAGCCGTGGTGGGCTCGTCGCAGATGAGAATCTCGGGGTCAGACGCAAGCGCGATGGCGATAACCACGCGCTGGCGCATGCCACCCGACAGCTGGTGCGGGTAGTTCTTCATGCGCTTTTCGGCATCGGTGATGCCCACCAGCTCCAGCAGCTCGAGCGCACGGGCGTGCGCCGCGGCCTTGTCGACCTTCTTGTGCAGCAGGATGCCCTCCATGACCTGCTTGCCGATGGTCATGGTGGGGTCAAGGCTCGTCATGGGGTCCTGGAACACCATGGCGATCTTGCTGCCGTTGATGGTGGAGCGAAGCTCGCGCTTTGAGAGCGTCAGCAGATCGATGACCTGCTCAGAACCGTCTTCCAAGCGGTTGCGATACAGAATCTTGCCGCTGTTGACGGTGGCGTTGGCGTCAAGCAGGCCCACGGCCGCCTTGACCGTGACCGACTTGCCCGAGCCAGACTCGCCCACGATGGCCACGGTCTCGCCGCGCTGAAGGTCGAGGTTGACCCCGCGGATGGCGTGGACCACGCCAGCGTTGGTCTTAAAGGAGATGTCGAGGTCCTGAACCTGCAGGATGGCCTTCTCGTTCATTTCTGCCATGTGCGCACCTCCTTACATGTCTTCCAGCTTGGGCGCCAGCGCCTCGCGGAAACCGTCACCGATGAAGTTGAAGCCGAGCATCTGCAGGGCCAACACGATGATGGGCGGAAGGATCTGGTACGGCAGCGTGGTGATGTTGTTGAAGCCGCTCTCGATGAGCGAGCCGATGGAGCACTGCGGAAGCATGATGCCCACGCCCACGAACGAGAGGAAGGCCTCGGTGAAGATTGCCGTGGGGATGGAGAACATCATCTGCGTGATGATCGGGCCGATGGTGTTGGGCAGGATCTGCTTGAAGATGATGTGCATGCTGTGCGCGCCGAGGGTGCGACTGGCCAGCACGTACTCCTGCTCCTTGATGCGCAGCATCTCGGCGCGGGCGATCTTGCTCATGCCGATCCACTCGGTGAGGAGCAGGGCCACGATGACGAGGCCCATGCCCTTGGGCATGAAGATGGCCGTCGGGATGGAGAACATCATCTGCGTGATGATCGGGCCGATGGTATTGGGCAGGATCTGCTTGAAGATGATGTGCATGCTGTGCGCGCCGAGGGTGCGGCTTGCCAGCACGTATTCCTGCTCCTTGATGCGCAGCATCT
>JAFRFV010000180.1 GCA_017434185.1 Coriobacteriales bacterium | reverse complement strand
GCTTGCCGCTGATGATGAAGTCCAGCTCCTGACCCTTGTGGTACGACAGGTGGATGGGCTTATCCTGTTCCTCCTCAAGGTAGGGGGCGGTGACCACGAAGGGCTCGCAGATCTTGTTCTTGAGTTCCGGTGCCTTGTGCAGATACTCGAATCCAGCGCGACGCTTGATGGAAAGCCCCTCTCCCTTGCGCACGAGCGAGTAGCCGGTGAGATGCGGGGTCTCGCCGGTCAGGATCTCGATCACGTCGACGCCCAGCTTGTCGGCGACTTTGTAGAGGAAGGTGAAGCTGAAGTCCTTCTCGCCTGCCTCCTGGGCGGCGTACTCGGCGACGGTGCGACCGGTGGCCTGCGCCATCTCCTGCATGGTGAAGTCCATGTCCTCACGCAGCATGCGGATGCGGTGGGCGACTTCCTTGGTGTTGGGCTCCATGGGGTGCTCCTTCATGGGGGTCGAAGTATGATGCCCCATTGTAATGCCGCTTTTTCCCTGATTACAGAGTGACTGCCGCAAAAGGGCTCCTTGTCCGTTTCTCGTACTGTATATGCGGATAAGCGCTGCAGAACACGTCTTGGCTGGTGTCGCCTAGAGTATGCGCCATGCTAGGCGCGTTCCAGGTACGAGGTGATGCAATAGCGTGTGATGTTCGAGCGGTTGATGATGCCCACCATGCGACCGTTCTCCATCACAGGTGCTTTCTTGAGGTGGCCATTCGCGAGCACGCGACAGACCTCACCCAAGCTCGCATTCACATCGACGCTGATGGCACCCTTGGTGCAGATGTTGGCCACGGGGATGTGCATCAAGTCGTCGAGTGTGCGTTGGAAGTCGAGGTCATCACGTTCCGCTATGAACGAATACGCGTTCTTGAACACAGGCGAGACATCGGCCAGATGTCGCATGATATCTCCGTCGCTTATGAAACCCATCACGCGGTCGCTGGCATCCAGCACCGGCATGCCGGAGATGCCCTTGTCCACAAGGATCTTGAGCGCGGTGGACACGGAATCGCTCCCATGTACTGTGTAGACGTCCGTCTTCATGAGCGAACGCAAGGGGGAGAGCGTGGGAGCGACGACGTTCGCGCTGCGTTGATCCTGTGCACGGGAGCGGACATAGAACAGGGATGCGACGAAACCCGCTGCAGCAATGCAGGCGGCGATGAGGGTCGCCGCTGCGAAACCCGCTGCGGCGCCTGTCGTCTCAGTGGCTCCTGCGGCCGCTTCGCGCGCGGCTGTGGAAGAGAGGATGCCCACGAAGAGCGAAGGACCAACGGATGCTGCCAGTTGGATGAAAGTGTTCATGAGCGCAACGCCGGATGCATGCTGCTGATGCGGGATGCCGCTGAGGCCTGATGTTTGCGTGGGGCTCATGACCAAGCCCACGGAGGCGTAGGCGACAGCGGCAGCGAGGACCATAGCGAGCATGTTCATACGAGGTGCCAGGAGTGTCAGGAGAACGAGGCCCACTGCCATGAGTGCATAGCCAACAGGCAGCAAGGGTCGCTCGCCCCTGGAATCCAGGATGCGGCCTCCCAGAAGGGCCGTTGCCGCATTGACCAGGATGGGAGCCAGAAGAAGAAGGCCTGCAACGAGGGCATTGCTTCCCAACGCCTGCTCGAAGTAAAGGGGCAGGAGCACGCTCAAACTGAACGTCGTCATCATGCAGACGATCACCAGCACACATGCGATCAAAAAGCGGGGCTGCTCCAGAGGTGTGAGGTCGAGTATGGGGTTGGCGCCTCCGCGCTGACGAAGAGCGAAGAATGCGATCAAGACAGCTGCCGTCGCTATGAGAGCGAGAGCCATCAGGGGGCGCGAGCTCAGCTGCAGAAGGCCATAGACCAGCAATGTGAGACCCACGGTGGAGGATGTGACGCTCAGTACGTCCAAGGCACTGCGTTGTCCGGGGCCGAGCGTGCGCACGAAGAAGAAGCCTGCGCAGGCGATGAGCGTCATCGCGATGATGGGCGGCCAGAACATGGCGCGCCAGCCAAAACAGGTCACCACCACGCCGGAGACAACGGGGCCCAGTGCAGGGCCCAGGGTGATGCAGGCGCTTCCTATGGCTAGGTAGCTACCCAGCTTGGGGCGCGGAGCAAGGGCGAGCACGGTAGTCATCATCACGGGAACGAAGATGCCCGTACCCACGGCCTGCAACAAGCGGAACGTCAGCAGCAGGGGGAAGCTGGGAGCGAAGAGACACGCGATGCTGCCCACCAGCAGAAGCACGCTCGCCGCGACGAAGAGACTGCGCAGACCGAAACGCTTCTGCAGCCACGCGACGATGCTCACTACGATGGTGGTGACGATCATGTATCCAGTCACGAGCCATTGTGCGGTTGGTGCATCTATGGCGAACTCGCTCATGATGTCCACCAGTCCAACATTCACGATGTTCTCGTTGAAGGCCGCGATGAATGCGGCTGCGAAGAGCACGGCAAGGAGCGCGCGCACGTTGATGTTCTTATCCGCCACTACATCCACAAGGGATCGCTACCTTTCTTCGGGCAACAAAAAACCCGCAGCAAGCCGCGGGTTACTACGGGCTGCCGCTCAACCGGACTTACGTCGAGGAGGCGACAACGCGTTGACAGCTGCGCATTATAGCGGGAGGAAGGCGCGCGATGTTTGGGCGTGCTCGGCGAACGGCACGCGCGTCATGCGCGTTCGACACGCAAGGCGCGCATGGCGTTGAGGATGGCGATCACCGCCACACCCACGTCGCCGAACACCGCGAGCCACAGTGTTGCGATACCCAATGCGGCCAGGATCAGGATCGCGATCTTCACGCCCAGGGCGAAGATGATGTTCTGCCACACGATGCGCATGGTGCGCTTGGCAATACGGATGGCGAGCGCGATCTTGGAAGGCGCGTCGTCCATGAGCACGACGTCGGCGGCCTCGATGGCTGCGTCGCTGCCCACAGCGCCCATCGCGATGCCCACGTCGGCGCGCATGAGGGCGGGTGCGTCGTTGATGCCGTCGCCCACGAAGGCGAGCGTGCCCTTGCCAGCGCCGCGTGCGGATAAGAGCTCCTCGACCGCCGCCACCTTGTCCTGGGGCAGGAGCTGGGCACGGTATGCGTTGATGCCCAGCTCGCTGGCGACCGCAGCTGCGACATCCTCGCGGTCGCCGGTGAGCATCACCGTGCGCACGCCCGCTGCCGTGAGCTGCTGTATCGCGGCGGGAGAGTCCGCCTTGAGCGAGTCACCGATCACGAGATTGCCCGCGTAGGCGCCATCGACGGCCACGTGGATCACGGTGCCTGCGTATCCAGACGGGCTCTCGGGGTGGGGGCCACTCGAGCTCGAATCGTCTGAACGCAGCAGCAGGGGGCGCTCGCTAGGATATCGCTCGACCCCCTGCTGCTGCGACAGTTCGGCCGATACCAGCTTTTCATTCCCCGCGAGAACCCGGTGGCCGTCGACATTCGCGCTCACCCCTTGTCCCGCTGTCTCGCGCACATCGCTGACGAGTGCGGGGTCGATGGTGGAGGCGCTGCGGGCCGCAGGAGATGGGGTCTTCGCGGAACGGTCCTCTAGCGAAGACCCCATCTCCGAGAGGCCCGGAATGGTGTTCTCGTACGCGGCACGCACGCTCGCGGCGATAGGATGCGTGCTGAACGCTTCGGTGTGCGCAGCGAGTCGAAGGAGTTCGCGCTCATCCAAGGCATCCGTCGTGGGGACGACTTCCAACACACTGAAGCGTCCTGTGGAAAGCGTGCCGGTCTTATCCATCACGACGGTATCGCAGTGGGCGAGCGCCTCCAGGTAGTTGCCGCCCTTCACCAGGATGCCCTGACGGGACGCGCCACCGATGCCACCGAAGAAGCTCAGTGGCACGCTGATCACGAGTGCGCAGGGGCAGCTCACGACCAGGAAGATGAGACCGCGTTGTACCCAGTCGCCCCAGGCGCCAAGGCCCAGCAGTGGCGGGACCACCGCGAGCAGCACGGCGCTGCCCACGACGATGGGTGTGTAGTAGCGTGCGAACTTGGTGATGAAGGCTTCGCTCTTGGCCTTGCGCTCGCTGGCATCCTCGACCAGCGTGAGGATGCGCTGCACGGTGGACTCGCCGTAGGGCTTGGTCACGCGCACGGTGAGCAGGCCGGACAGGTTGATGCAACCGGAGATCACATCGCTGCCGGGGGCGACCTCGCGCGGCAGACTCTCGCCGGTGAGCGCGCTCGTGTCCAGCTGGCTCACGCCGTTCTCGACCACGCCATCGAGCGGAACGCGCTCGCCCGGCCTCACCAGGATGAGTTGCCCGGGTTCGACCTCGTCGGGGTCGACTTGCGCAGAGCTGCCGTCGGACGCGAGCAGGTTGGCGAACTCAGGGGCGATGTCCATGAGCTGTGCGATGGACTTGCGGCTGCGGTTGACGGCGTAGTCTTCGAAGAACTCGCCTATCTGGAAGAAGATCATGACCGCGGCGCCCTCGGCCATGTGGGGCTCGGTTTCAGGGAAGAACACCAGCGCGAAGGCGCCGATGGTGGCGATGCTCATGAGAAAGTTCTCGTCGAGCACCTGTCCGCGGCCGATGCCGCGCGCCGCCTTTGCCAGCACGTCCCAACCGGCGATGAAGTAGGGGACCAGGAAGAGCGCGAACTCCAGATAGAGCGCCTGGGGTTGCGGCAGCCAGCTGTCGATGGGCAGCAGCAGGATGATCACATAGAGCGAGACCGCGATGATGATGCGCGTGAGCTCACGCTTCTGATGGGGAGTCATGGTGGGAAGGGGAGCGCTTATCCGTTACTTCACATGCACCACGACGTCGGGCTCGATCTTCCTGAAGATGTCCAGGCTCTGGTCGAGCAGACCCTGGAACTCGTCGTCGGGCGCTTCGAGCGTGAAGCGCTGCAACATGAAGTTGACCTTGGCGCTCTGAACGCCGGCCAGCTTGGAGATGCGGTCCTCGATCTTGGCGGCGCAGTTGGCGCAGCAGAGGTTCTCGAGCTTGTAGACCTTACGCATGATGCCTTCTTTCTTACGAACTGCGCGTTACTCGCAGATGTGGTTCATGCCCTGGGACAGGATGGTGTAGACGTGATCGTCGGCCAGGGAGTAGATGACGTTCTTGCCGTCGCGGGCGAATCGCACCAGATGGGCCTGCTTGAGCACGCGCAGCTGGTGGGAGACGGCGCTCTGGCTGGCGCCCACGGCCTGGGCGATGTGTGCCACGCACAGGCTCTTGCCCATCAGGGCGTAGAGCACCTTGATGCGGGTGGTGTCGGCGAAGACCTTGAACAGGTCCGCGAGGTCGTAGAGCAG
>JAFRFV010000179.1 GCA_017434185.1 Coriobacteriales bacterium | reverse complement strand
GAGTGCTGCTGGTGTGCATCGTGCTGCCCGCGGTGATCAGCTGGCTGCTGAACCTGGGATGCCGCAAGCTGGGATGGGTCAAGGACGGCGACATGAAGCTGGGCGCGTAAGCGCGAGCCAGCGGCAGGGCGCGACGCGCTGCGGCGCGCGGGGTGTGGGGCGCGCCGGCGCTGCGCCCGCACGCGGAGATCAGGGGTGCTACACAGCGGAAGAATTCAGCAGAAAAAACTGCTGACAAATGCAGCTGTGTAGCGGGAGTGACGCGCTTATCCCTCGAAATCCTCGGGGTTCAGGCCGTCGACGAAGCTGTGGAACGCCTCGATCTCGATCTCGGGTGAGGTGCCGCCGCGGAAGCTCTCGGGCATGCTTGCCAACTCCATGACCTCGTCATTCACGAAGATGGGAGCGTTCAAGCGCAGCGCCATCGCGATGGCGTCGCTGGGGCGGGCGTCCACGTTCTTGAAGCCGTCGCGCGTGCGGAAGACCATGACGCTGAAGAAGGTCTGGCCTTCGACGCGGTTGATGAGCACGTGATCGAGTCGGGCGTCCAGGACACTGAGGGTGTTGGCGAATAGGTCGTGCGTCATGGGGCGCTGGTTGGGACGACCGCTCACGGCGAGCTGGATGCTGGCAGCCTCGGTGGGGCCGATCATGATGGGCAGCAGGCGGGTGCCCTTGATGGGCGAGCTGGGCGCGTTGAAGTTGCGCAGCGTGACGAACGACGGCATGGGCGGCTGGCCCATGACCAGGCTCTCGATCGTAACGGGAATCATGATCTCACCTCCTTGGGTGCGCGGCATCTGTAGGGGCTCATCATAGCACAGCAACACGATATAGCGTGAGATGTAAAGAAGCTGCAATCGATGTGTGACTGACGCGTGACGAACGGTGCTACTCGAAGAGCGCGGGGTCGATCTCCTGCGTGTTCTGGATGAGGTCGATCAGCTCCTGCTGCGAATGGATGCCCAGCTTCTGGTAGATGTGCTGCCTGTGCGTGCTCACGGTGCTCTTGGACAGCACGAGCGTCTCCTGGATGTAGGCGGAGTCGCGGCCCTTGCCAAAGAGCGCCATGATCTCGACCTCGCGGTCGGAGAGGCCGTAGTACTTGCCGATGAGCGCGCAGCGCTCGCGATACGGCAGGCGGCGGTCGGAGAGGCCGCGGGTCATGATGCGGTCCACTTCCTGCTCGCCCAGGATGAAGATAAGCGCCAGCAACAGCGTCATGCCCAGCGGGATCGCGAGCAGCGCCAGGGAATCGGGCCTGACCGCGCCGGACGCTATGCCGCTGCGTGCCAATTGCATGCCCAGGAAGGGACCCGCCACCCAGGCGGCTCGGTAGATGCCGTTGTAGACGAAGGATTCCTCGTGGTGGTAATGGCAGAGTACGCAGACGATGATGATCATCAGCATCGATGCTGTTTGGAAGGCGGCTTCGGAGGCCGCGTACGAAAGTGCGATGATGCGTGGTGACCCGTTCCCGGCGGCGGCGAAGAGCATGACGCCCAGCAGACCGATCACCAGGATGGCGCGATGCAGCGCGGTGATGCGGTGCTTTCCCGGCGAAGCGATTATCTGCATGAAGACCACGCCCACGATGAGCAGCGCGAACAGAGCGGTCCATGTGCCAACCGCGTGCAGGGCTTCGCTGAAGCCACCCTCAGCGCTCATGCGCAGGCAGACCTCGCGGCTGAAGTCGGTGAGCAGACCGAACAGCAGCATAGCCGTGGCGATGCGCAGCAGGCGGCGCTTATCCCCATCGTCGGGCTTGGGAGGCTCGGGCACGCTGGGGCCGGTCTTTGCCTTGGCTTCGGTCGCTTCCGCGCGCGCCGCATCGCGGGCGATCTCATATCGCACTGCAGCGTGCACGCACAGAACGCTGAGCAGCGGCAACGCCGCGATAACGGCCATACTGGGGAGCGGTCCCATGAACGACGGGACCAGGCGCATGAGCGCGGAGACCACGTTGCCCACAACACAGGCGACTATGATGGCGTCGATCTCCGTGAAGCAGATGACGTCCATGAGCACGAGCGCGTAGAAGCCCGACGCGATGCCGGTGAGTACGCCGCAGAGCAGCACCAGCGTCGTGTCGTTGCCACGTGCGTTGCCCTGTATCAGCAGGAATCCCAACGTGGTGACGCTCAGGAGCACGGCGACGGTTATGACCGCGCGCTTGTTGCGCAGGACACGTGTCAGGCGGTCGTTGAAGG
>JAFRFV010000178.1 GCA_017434185.1 Coriobacteriales bacterium | reverse complement strand
CCACCGTGAGGGGCAGGACCAGGTTCTTGCAGAAGTCGGTGGTGAGCGGGTCCTCGAGCACGTGGCGCGCCAGGAAGATGATGTTGCCCACCAGGATGGTGGTCGAACCCGCCGTGATCTGGATGAGCTGCGAGGTGATGGCGGCGTCCTGCTCCGGGATCCAGCTGGTATGGATGTTGCCGAACAGGGCCACGACCAGGAACAACATGATCCACAGCGCCCAGAGCAGCGACGGAGCCTTGGACACATCGATCACGTTGTGCACGACCGTCGCTTCGCGGGTCTCATCGATATCGGGGGATAAGCGCATCTGCGAACGCGCGGCCACCCACAGCAGCGTAGGCGCCAGAGCGGCCACCAGCACCAGAAGGACCTGCGCGGCCACCACGGTGATGAATGCGCTGGCGAATTCAACGGTACCGGTGATCATGAGCGCCAAGCCGAATGCCTTGATATGATTGCCCGCACCCAAGCGCATGAAGAACTCGGCATAGGCGAGCAGGAGGCCTATCTCGGCCACGCGCAGCACCTCGACCACCGGAGCGAGTACATCGGTCGAGATGATACCGCCCAAGGGCGAGACCAGCAGTAACGCACGGACGGTACAGACGACCAACATGCAGACGAGGAAGGCGGGCCTGCTGTAGAGACGCATGTCCTTGCGGGAGATGAAGAACAGAGCGAGACAGCCCAGCAGGATGGCGGCGAAGGATGCGATCATGCCCGCCGCGCTGTCGTCGGTGACATTGCGCACAGCGGTATAACGATGGAAGCTGGAAGCAGCGATGGCGAAGCCCAGCCCGATCACGCCCACCGTGAACCAGTTCCTCACGATGAACGGCGATTGCCTATCACCCGGTGATAAAGCGGTACCGGGATTCCTCTGGACATCTACCTGAATCAAGCGAAAGACCTCCCCTTCTCTACTTCGGTAGTATCCTCGTTTCCGCTTTGAATTGGTATACCCAATTTTAGGGTATGAAGTTCACATCTTTTCAGGTATCGGTTTTTTCGCAAACCCCCGACAACCCGCGATGTGCTCTCACCGCGGAAGTGTGAGACTCATCCTCGAAGGGTTGGGCGCGCTGCGTCCAACAAGGGGCCCGAAAGGGCGAAGACGTAAGGAGGGGTCGAATGTTGAAGACCACTATGACGCGTCGCAGCTTCTTCAAGTTGGCTGCTGCCACCGCGGCACTCTCTGCAGTGACCGTGGCTGAAGGCATGCAGGCCTTCGCGGAGGAGCCCGCGACAACCGCCGCGAGTGACGGCGGCGTCAAGGTGCTGCGCACCGCTTGCCGTGGTTGCGGCAAGATGGAGTGCGGCGTATGGGTGACCGTGCGCAACGGCCGCGCCATCAGGATCGAGGGTGATGATACCGCTTGGGGTTCCAACGGTAACTGCTGCCCCAAGTCCCAGGCGTCCATCCAGTGCGCGTATCACCCGGACCGTATAACGTATCCCATGATCCGCACCAATCCCAGGGCTGAGATCCCGGAGTGGAAGCGTGTGACGTGGGATGAGGCTCTGAACGCCGTTGAGAAGGGCATGATGCAGATCGTCGACAAGTACAGTGGATGGTCCATCATGGGTCTGCAGGGCACCAGCCGTATGTGGGCCAACCTGTCAGGTTCCCGTGGTGTGCCCGATCTGTATCGCGTCGTGAACATGGTGGGTGCCGCCCAGATCTGCAAGGGTCCCCGTCGTGTCGCCGGTTGCTGCACGCTGCAGAACGGCGTCTTCTGGGTCTCCCTGGTCGACTATCCCAAGTGCTATGTCCAGTGGGGCACCGACCAGTCGCAGTCCAACTACGATGATGCCTGCCGTACCGTCACCGAGGTCGTGCAGCGCAGCAAGTACTTCATCTCCATCGATCCCCGTCAGTGCAACTCCGGTAAGGAAGCCGATTACTGGCTGCCCCTGCGCACCGGTTCCGATCATGCGCTGGCCTATGGCTGGACCCACATCGTCATGGATCGCGAGCTCTATGATGACTATCTGGTGAAGTACTGGAGCAATGCTCCCTTCCTGATCAACGAGGACCTCGAGGGCAGCGGCTGGATCGGCTATGCTTGTGATACCTCCAAGCCCTCCGACTTCCCCATGAAGACGAAGCTCCTGAAAGAATCCGACCTGGTCGAGGGCGGCGACGTGCACAAGTTCGCCGTCTGGAACAACGCCACCAACAGCATCACCTACTTCGATGCTGACGACACCAAGCCCCATGGCGGTTGCTGGGAGATGCAGGAGAGCTACGAGGTTCCCACCACCGGTTGGGAATATGAGTACGGCGGATTCGTCGTCGACTACGCCAAGATGCCCGAGAACCTGGATCCCGCGCTGTGGTGCGACGATGGCTATGAGCTCACCCTCAAGGACGGCCGCAAGATGAAGTTCAAGACCGTCTGGCAGAAGTACTGGGATGAGTGCGTGAGCGAGTGGACCCTCGAGAAGACCGCTGAGACCTGCGACCTGGATCCCAAGCTGATCGAAGAGGCCTGCCTCACCTGGGCCACCCGTATCGATCCCCGCTGCGGTAGCGGTGGTCTGAACGCCGCTCTGGCTCCCGAGCAGGTGGGCCGCGCCATCCAGACCTTCCACACCATCTACTTCCTGTCCTTCATGACCGACAACTACGACACCCCCGGTGGTAACCGTGGTATGACCAGGTCCGCTGTCTCCAGCGCCTACATCCCCTTCACCCCCAAGAGCACTCCCAAGTCCAACCTGGTCAAGCGTGCTCAGATGTGCGGTGTCGAGGAATTCCCGCTGACCCACTGGTACTCCTCCTTCACCGATGCCCGTTGCGTCTGGGATGCCGCCCACACCGGCAGCCCGTATCCCATCAAGGGTTGCTTCTGCATCTCCGGTGATGTCATGAACCAGTGCAACGCCAACTACGGTTGGGAAGGCCTGCTCCAGATGGACTTCATGGTCACCCTGGATCTGTGGCACATGCCCACTTCCCAGCTGTCCGACGTCCTGCTGCCCATCTGCCACTGGCTCGAGGTTCCCGGTTGGTTCCGTACCTCCCAGGGCGCTTCCGGTCACGTTGGTCTGCACCAGCACTGCATCGACGCTCCCGGCGAGGCTCTGTACGAGGCCCTCATCTCCCAGAAGATCTACAAGATCCACGGTATGCCGTTCTTCAATCCCGAGACCGGCGACGCTTGGGACCGCGACTACAAGGAATGCCTGGATGCCGACGCCAAGAAGTCCGGTCTGGGCAAGGATTGGGAAGATGTCTGCGCCAACTTCCAGAAGCATGGTTGGTGGAGTTGCAAGGAACTGTATCCCGGTGACTGGGGTTCGTATCGCCGCTTCCTGATCGGCTTCGCCCGTACCCCCAGCGGATCCAACTCCAAGTGCGCGACCGCCGGTGCCTCCGACGGCAAGCCCGGTCTGCCGCTGCCCACGATGAAGATGGAGCTGTGGTCCACCGTCAAGGAGTCCATCGTCTGCAACAAGGGCGGCAAGCATGTCCACCAGGAGCTGCCGTACTTCAAGGAGCCTCCGGTGAGCCCCATCAGCACTCCGGATCTCTACAAGGATTATCCGTTCAACATGACCACCGGTCGTCGTATCCCCGTCTACTTCCACAACGAGCATCGTCAGCTCCCGTGGTGCCGTGAGGTTTGGCCGGCTCCTCGTGTCGAGATCAATCCCGCCGATGCCGTCAAGCTGGGCGTCGATCAGGGCGAGTGGGTCTGGATCGAGA
Organism: Coriobacteriales bacterium; assembly: GCA_017434185.1. Classification (GTDB taxonomy): domain Bacteria; phylum Actinomycetota; class Coriobacteriia; order Coriobacteriales; family RUG844; genus RGIG2431. The sequence continues at coordinate 1,349 of JAFRFV010000178.1, read as the reverse complement.
GCCCGTGGGGCAAGATCCGTCAGATCGTCGATCTGTATCACGGCATCAAGCCCGGCACCATCAACTGCGAGCACCAGTGGTGGTTCCCCGAGTGCGAGGACATCTACAAGGGCTTCAACATGTGCTCCGTCAACTGCCTCGTCAACAGGGAGGCACAGGATCCCATGTGCGGCGCTTCGCAGCTGCGTGCCTACTGCGTCAAGGTCTACAAGGCCACCCCGGAGAACTGCCCGAATGGCAAGGTCGTGCCCACCGATGAGACCGGCATCGAGATCATCCACGATGCTTCCGATCCTCGTCTGAAGCTTTGGGTTCCCACCTATGAGGGGAGGGCGTAATCATGACTCAGTATGCTATCTGCACCGACCTCAACCGTTGCGTCGGCTGCCTCGCCTGCTCCGCTGCCTGCAAGATGCAGAATGATGTTCCCATCGGCTCCTTCTGGACCAAGATCCTGCGTATCGGTCCCAACCAGAAGTACGAAGGCGCCATCCCGCCCGATGTCGAGATGTACTTCCTGCCCGTCCAGTGCCAGCACTGCGCCAAGCCCGAGTGCGTCAAGGTCTGCCCCACCGGCGCATCCCAGAAGATGACCGATGGTACCGTCCAGATCGACAAGGAGAAGTGCATCGGCTGCCAGTTCTGCGTCATGGCGTGCCCGTATGGCGTCCGCTATCTGAATGAGGAGGAGCGCGTCGTCGAGAAGTGCACCCTCTGCGAGCAGAAGATCACCCAGGGCGGTCTGCCCCAGTGCGTTATCAACTGCGGTGGCCATGCCCGTTTCTTCGGTGATCTGGAGAAGGGCATCGAGACCTTCGTCTCCATCAATGGCGCGACCAACGTCTTCCAGGGTAAGTCCTATGAGGAGATGATGGCCGATCGCGTCACCACCAAGGCGTACCTGCGTCCTTGGGGCGCCAATGAAGTATATACCCTGTCCGACGTGGGCAATGGCCCTTCGCTGCGCTACATCCTGCGCGGTAAGAAGTGGCAAGGCTAGTCGGGAGGAAGGAGAAACCAAATGGCAACTCAATGGCCTCTCGTTATCTTCACCCTTTGCCTGTGCTTCGCCGGCGGCCTGCTGTTCATGCAGTCCCTGGCAGCCATCCTGGGCAAGGGTAGCGCCAAGTTCCAGAAGCTTGCCGCTATCGTCAACATCGCCGTCATCGTGATCGGTGGCATCGCGGTGTTCTTCCACCTGCAGCACTGGGAGAGGATCTTCAACGGCTTCGGTCACATCACCTCCGGCATCACCCATGAGCTCATCATGGTCGTGCTGGCCCTGGCCATCCTGATCGTCTTCCTCGTGATGCTCAAGAAGGGCGAGCTGCCCAAGTGGGCCGCCTATG
>JAFRFV010000177.1 GCA_017434185.1 Coriobacteriales bacterium | reverse complement strand
GTCAAGGCCCGTCCCATTTGGGATCGCTATGCGGAGATCTGCGCCAAGTACACGCTCGAGGAGACCGAGAAGATCACCGGCGTGCCCGCCAAGCTCATCGAGGAAGCCTGCCTCACCTGGGTCAACCCGCTCGATCCCACCACCGGCTATGGCAACGGCGGTTTGCACTACCAGCTCGCTCCCGATCAGTGCGGCAACGCCATCCAGAGTGAGCGTGCCATGGCCATCCTGTCCGCCATCACCAACAACACCGATGTTCCCGGTGGCAACCGCGGCCAGACCCGTATGCTGGGTGTCAATGGCAGCCCCGGTGGTGCTCCCGACGACAAGAGCACCATCCAGTTCCCGCGCGGCACGATCAGCTTCATGGGCAACGCGAGCATGGTGGATGCGGAGATTTTCCCGCTCAACCGCTGGTTCAACTTCTGGTCCGACTGCGAATGCACCTGGGACGCCGCCCTCACCGGCAAGCCCTACTACATCAAGGGCGGCATCTGCTGCGCCGCCGATTTCATGAGCATGTCCAACTCCAAGCACGCTCACGATGCGTTGGCGGCCCTGGAGTTCTTCGTGGCTCTGGAGCTGTGGCACACTCCCACCACCGAGCTCGCCGACATCATCCTGCCCGCAGCCCACTGGCTGGAGCTCGACTCGCCGCGTATGTCGCAGGGTGCTTCCGGTGCCATCGGCGCCACTGTCAAGTGCATCGAGCCTCCGGGAGAAGCCCGCAGCGACGTGGCGATCTCGCTGGGTATGTTCAAGGCCTTCGGTCTTCCCTGGAGCGCCAACCCCGAGAAGCCCTTCTTCGAACTGGAGGATGAGCTCAATGCCAGCGTAGCCGGCATGCGCATGACTTGGCGGGAGTACGCCGAGGCCTTCCAGAGCCATGGCTGGTGGGACTGCCGCGAGATCTCCTACATCTGGCACAACTACCGTCGTTGGGAAGCCGGATGCCTGCGCCAGATCTTCAGCTTCGGCACCATCCCGCCCGATGGCAACGTGGGCTTCTACACCCCCACGGGCCTCACGGAGATCTGGTCAACCGTCATGGAATCGCATGGCAACACGCCGCACCTGTGCCTGCCCGACTTCCACGAGCCGCCGCGTAGCCCCATATCGAGTCCTGACGACTACAACGAGTATCCGCTGCTCATGACCACCGGCTCCCGCCAGCCGGTCTACTTCCACTCCGAGCACAGGCAACTGCCATGGTGTCGCGAACAGTGGCCGGTACCGCGCGTCGAGATGCACCCGGATGATGCCAAGGAGTTGGGTCTCGAGCAGGGCGATTGGGTCTGGATCGAGAACGCCAACGGTCGTGTGCGCGAGGTCGTGGATTTCTACTACGGCATCGCCAAGGGTACCGTGAACGCGAACCATCAGTGGTGGTTCCCCGAGAACGTGGGCCCCGATCTGGGTTACGACCTCTGCAATATCAACATCATCAACTACAAGGACGATAAGGACCCGGTCTGTGGTGCCGCCACTCTGCGCGCCTTCCCCTGCAAGATCTACAAGGCAACGCCCGAGAACAGCCCCTACAACGATCCCATCCCGCGTGACCCCGTGACCGGCGAGCGCATCATCTACAGCGCGGATGATCCGCGTCTCAAGGAATGGCTTCCCACCTATGAGGGGAGGGAGTAGATCATGACCCAGTATGCCATCCTCACCGACCTCAACCGTTGCGTCGGCTGCCTCGCCTGCTCCGTTGCCTGCAAGAGCGTGAACGACGTGCCCATCGGCAATTTCTGGACCAAGATCCTGCGCGTTGGTCCCAATCCCAAGTTCGAGGGCGCCGACTTCCCGGATATCGAGATGTACTTCCTGCCGGTTGGCTGCCAGCACTGTGGCAAGCCCGAGTGCGTGGCCGTTTGCCCCACGCGTGCTTCCACCAAGCATGCCAATGGTAGCGTGCAGATCGACAAGGAGAAGTGCATCGGCTGCCAGTTCTGCGTCATGGCCTGCCCCTATGGTGTGCGTTATCTGAACGAAGAGGAGATGGTCGTCGAGAAGTGCACCCTGTGCAACCAGATCATCGAAGCCGGTGGCCTGCCCCAGTGTGTGGCCCAGTGTGGTGGTCGTGCTCGCTACTTCGGCGACTTGGAGCAGGGTCTCGAGAGTTTCAAGGGCCCCGAGCTCTACGGGGACGAGTACGTCACCGTGGGTGGTGAACTTTCGCGTGCGGCTACCGACGGCTTGGTCAAGCAGTTCAGCGAAGGTGATATCCACAAGCTTCCCGATGTGGGCAACGATCCCAGCTTCCGCTACATCCTGCGGAAGTTCAAGTGGCAGGGATAGGAGGGGAGTGAATCATGGAAACCCAATGGCCTCTCGTCATCTTCACCCTGTGCCTGTGCCTCGCCGGCGGTCTGCTGTTCATGCAGAGCCTGATGGCCCTGTTGGGTAAGGGCAGCGCCAAGTTCCAGAAGATGGCTGCGATCGTGAACATCGCCGTCATAGTGATCGGCGGCATCGCCGTGTTCTTCCACCTGCAGCACTGGGAGCGCATCTTCAACGGCTTCGGCCACATCACCTCCGGCATCACCCATGAGCTCATCATGGTCGTGCTCGCACTGGCCGCGCTCATCATCTTCCTCGTACTCTTGAAGAAGGGCGAGCTTCCCAAGTGGGCCGCCATCCTGGGCATGGTCGTCGCCGTGGTTCTGGTGTTCGTGACCGCGAACTCCTACAACATGGCCGCCCGTCCCGCGTGGAACAACTTCGCGTGGTACCTCAACATCTTCGCGGATGCCTACCTGATGGGTGCCTTCGGTGCCTGGGCTTTGGCCGGCATCATCGATGATGAGTCCTGCGCCTGGAACGGCAAGCAGTCCATCTTCGCCGCCATCGCCAAGGCCGTCGCCGTGGTGATCTATGCGATCAACATCGCGACCGTCAAGTTCGCCAGCGTGGGTCACTACTTCGATCCCACCCAGCCCACCAAGCCCGTCGTGGAGACCGGTAGCTACATCTCCCGTATGCTTTCGGGCGACCTCGCTCTGGCCTTCTGGCTAGGTGTTGTCATCATCGGCATCGTGGTGCCGCTCATCCTGGCCTGGCTCAAGCGTGGTAAGGATGCCAAGGACGCCGAGTACTTCGCCATCGCCGCCGTGCTCTGCGCCATCGTGGGTGCGATCTGCTTCCGCACGATCTTCTTCGCGCTGGGCAGCTCCGTGTTCCTGTTCTACTAGTTCGCTAACTGAGGCGGGCGCCTGGCCCGCCTCCCCGGCAGAGCCGGTGTGCTCACGTACGTAAGTGCGCTCCGCGCACCGGCCTACCGGGAGACGGACTATCCACCTCGCCTCAGCGCGAACTACGTTCGCTCCGCACGTCAGAGGGGGCCGGTATCGCCGGCCCCCTCTTCCTTTGCGCAGCGCTTATCCCCAAAGCCAACCACTTCCATGCGATTCTTGCGTCAAGCATGTGCATGCCGCTTGCGACGAACATGCTCGACGAATCCGCCTGCAACGCTTGACCGCGCGCGTGTTTCCAGTAGAATACGTATTTGCATCTGGTCAGGTAGCTCAGTTGGTAGAGCAGGGGACTGAAAATCCCCGTGCCGGCGGTTCAAGTCCGTCTCTGACCACCATCGATCATCACGGGAGACCCAAGTGGCCTCCCGTTCCTGTCTCTGGGGGAGGCACGTACGACATGGCTGGCAGGCTCTCCATAGTCGCAACGCCCATCGGCAATCTGGGCGACATCAGTGCGCGTGCGCTCGATACCCTGCGCGCCGCCGACGTCGTGCTGGCCGAGGACACCCGCGTCACCGGCAAGCTGCTGGCTCACTTCGGTATCCAGACGCGTCTGGAGCGCTGCGACGAGAACGTGATCGCCGCCAACAGCGCCGCGCTCGTGCAGCGCATGTTCGCCGGCGAGCGCATGGCGTTCTGCAGTGATGCCGGCACACCCGGCGTGAGCGATCCCGGCATGCGCCTGGTGGCCGCCGCGCAGGATGCGGGCATCCAGGTGGAGGCCATCCCCGGTGCGAGCGCCCTGCTTACCGCCCTCGCATCGAGCGGGCTCGTGGCCAGTTCCTTCTACTTCGGCGCCTTCCTGCCCCGCAAGGCGGGCGAGCGCGAAGGCCTGCTCGAGTCCCTCAAGCCGCTCGACGCCATCCTGGTCTTCTACGAGTCGCCGCACCGCACGCTCGCTTCGCTCGAGAGCATCGCGCGGGTCTTCCCCCAGCGCGAGGTCGTGATGGCCCGCGAGCTCACCAAGCTGCACGAGGAGGTCGTGCGCGCCGCCGCCCCGGACCTGCTCGCCCAGCTGCAGGCCCGCGAGGGCGAACTCAAGGGCGAGGTCGTGCTGCTGGTGGGGCCGCCAACCGCTGACGAGATGCGAATGCCCAGCGCGACCCCCGAGCAAGCGCGCGAGCTCGCGCAGGCCCTCATGGCGCAGGGCGCGAGCAGAAGCGCGGCGGCGAAGGCGGTCGCATCCCAGCTGGGACTCGCTAAGAACGACGTCTACAGCCTGCTCGTCTAAGTTCTCGCACCACAGCAGTACATCGCTTTGTATACTATAGGTTCAGGCGCATCATGAGCGCCTTGACCGCGTGATTTGGAGGAACACATGGAAGACACCTGCCGCAAGTATGAGAGTGAAGCTGATAAGGGCAGCTTCTACATCACCACGCCCATCTACTACGTGAACGCCACGCCCCACCTGGGCACGGCTTACACCACCATGGCGACCGACACCATGGCGCGTTGGCAGCGTATGGACGGCAAGGACACCCGTTTCCTCACCGGCTTGGACGAGCACGGCCAGAAGGTGGCCCAGTCCGCCGCCGCGGCCGGCATCAGCCCGCAGGAATGGTGCGATCGCATCGCCCCCAAGTTCAAGGAGGCCTGGAAGGCGCTCTCCATCAGCAACGACGATTTCATCCGCACCACCGACGAGCGTCACATGCGCGGCGTGCAGGCCTTCTGGAACGCGCTGTACGAGAAGGGCTACATCTACAAGGACACCTATGACGGCTGGTACTGCGTGCCCGAGGAGACCTTCTTCACCGCCGAGCAGATCGTCAAGAAGGAAGACGGCACCGTGGTCTGCCCCGATTGCGGCCGTCCGCTGGAGTTCGTGCACGAGGAGAACTGGTTCTTCAAGCTGTCCGAGTTCGGCGACAAGCTGCTGGCCTACTACGACGAGCATCCGGACTTCATCTGCCCCACCACCCGCCGCAATGAGGTCATCTCCTTCGTCAAGAGCGGTCTGAAGGACCTGTCCATCTCGCGCACCACCTTCGACTGGGGCGTGCCGCTGCCCTTCGACGAGGGTCACGTGACCTATGTGTGGATCGACGCGCTCTTGAACTACATCACCGCCATCGGCTACGGCTCCGATGACCCCGCCGATCAGGAGATGTTCGCCAAGTACTGGCCCTGCGACATCCACTACGTGGGCAAGGACATCATCCGCTTCCATTGCGTGATCTGGCCCGCCATGCTCATGGCCGCCGGTCTGCCCTGCCCCAAGAAGGTCTTCGCGCACGGCTTCCTGCTCACCAAGGGCGAGAAGATGAGCAAGTCCAAGGGCAACGCCGTCGCCCCCGCGGATCTGACCGCCATCTTCGGCGTGGATGCCTACCGCTACTACTTCCTGTCCGACGTGCAGTTCGGCGCGGACGGTGCCATCAGCATGGATCGTATGGCCCAGGTCTACAACAGCGATCTGGCCAACCAGTGGGGCAACCTAGTCTCGCGCGTGTTCAACATGTGCGGCAAGTACTTCGACGGCAAAGTGCCGGAGTTCCCGGCCAACCAGGCCGACGCCCCCAACCCGCTGCGTGACATCGCCGCCGGTCTCTACGATCGCTACAAGGCCTGTATGGACGTGGTGGATTACAGCGGCGCCGTGGCCGCGGTGGGCGAGCTCTGCAGCGCCGCCAACCACTACGTCGAGGATTCCGCGCCGTGGAACCTGGCCAAGAGCGAGGAAACCCGCGACCAGCTGGCCGCCGTCAGCTACAACGCGCTGGAGGCCATCCGCAGCATGGCGCTGTTCTATGCGCCCTTCATGCCCAACACCTCCGCCGAGGTCTTCCGTCGTCTCTCGCTCGAGGGCGCGCAGGAGACCCGTCGCATCCAGCACTGCAGCAAGTGGGGCAAGCTGGCCGCCGGCAACGCGGTGACCAAGGGCGCCCCGCTGTTCCCGCGCCTGGATGCCAAGGTCCTCACCCTGGCCGACAAATAGGTTCGAACCGGTGGATGCCTTCCGCGATGCCAAAGGACGTGTGATCGAGGCACCCGCACCCGCGGGCATGATCGCCGACACCCACTGCCACCTGGACATGCTCAGCGACCCGTCGGCTGCGTTGGCGCTCGCCGCGCAGCACGACGTGCGCTTCATCGTGGACGTGGTCGACCCCAGCGAGAACACCACCGCGCTCCAGCAGATGGACGGATGGCTCGCCACTGCGAGCGAGCTCCTGGCGGCCCGCAGGGGTGGGGGTTCGAACGATATCCCAGTGAGTGGCCCCCACCTCTGCGGGCCAAGCATGAAGTATCGCTTCGCAGTGGGCGTGCATCCGCACAATGCCCGCCACTACACCCGCGAGATGGAACGCGAGCTCATCACGCTGGCAGCGGATCCGCGTGTGAGCGCCATAGGCGAGATCGGCCTCGACTACCACTACGACCTGTCGCCGCGCAGCCTGCAGCGCGAGGCCTTCGCACGCCAGCTCCGCCTTGCCCACACGATGGGATTGCCCGTGGTGTTGCACATCCGCGAGGCGCATGACGAAGCGCTGCGGATCCTGCGCCAGGAGGGCGTTCCCGCCGCTGGATGCGTGCTGCATTGCTTCAATCTGGGGCCCGCTGAGCTCGAACCCTTCCTCGAGCTGGGCTGCTACGTGTCCCTGGGCGGCCCCATCACCTTCATGCGCAGCGACGACACGCGCGAAGCCGTCGCGCTCATTCCAGCGGACCGCCTGCTCACGGAGACGGACGCCCCCTTCATGGCCCCCGAGCCCTTCCGAGGCATGGAATGCGGTCCCGCCCACACGGTCTTCACCGCGGATCGACTGCATCAGGTCTACGCCGCCGCTCATCCCTCTTTTGGGGATAAGCGCCTCTTCCTGGAACGATTGATGGAGAACAGCATGCGCATCTACGACCGCGAACCGAGCGCCTGGCAGCAAGACGCCGCCGCGCAGGAGAAGCTCGCCATCATGGCGCAGCCTTGCGCCGAGCTGCTGCCCAGGGTGGCGCTTATCTGCGGTTCGCCCCGCGAGGATGGCGCCAGTGAGACCCTGTCGCGCGTGCTCATGAAGCAGCTGCACCAGCATGACGTGGTCTGCGATAGCTTCCGCCTGAGTCAGCATCACATCCAGGGATGCGACGGTTGCGATGCCTGCCGTCACAGCGGTTTCTGCGTCAAGACCACCGCCGGCATCGATGACTTCGGGCAACTGGAGGCAATGCTCGACTGTGCGGACGCGCTGATCGTGGTCGCGCCGGTCTACTTCGCCGGTCCCAGTTCGCAGCTCAAGGCCGTTCTCGATCGCATGCAGCCCTATTGGATGCGCCGCTACGTGCTGGGCCAGGAGCCGCGCGCCAAGCGTCCTTTCGAGATGTTCGTCGTGGGCGGTGGGGGAGACCCCTTCGGTTTCGACCCGCTGGTCACCAGCTGCCGCAGCGCCTTCAACTGCACCGGCTTCGGCCTTTCGCAGGTGCATGATTTCGTGGGCTACGGGCAGTACTACCATGGCATGCCCAAGAGCGCCCGCAAGTCGCGCGAGCAAGCCGACACCGCGTTCGAACAGCAGGCGGCGCTCGCGATCGACGAGTTCGTCGCGCGCCTTCCAGAGGATGAGGCGGCGCGATGACGAATTCGCCGCTCGCGAGCGTGCGCGCAACAAGGGATCTGATGGCGCGCTACGGTCTCGACACCAAGAAGGCGCTGGGCCAACACTTCCTCATCGACGACAACGTGGTGGGCCGCATCATCGACCTTGCCGCCATCACGCCTGATGACACCGTGCTCGAAGTGGGCCCCGGTATCGGCACCCTCACCTTGGCGCTGCTCGACAAGGCCGCCAAGGTGGTCGCCATCGAACGTGATGCGGATCTTATCCCCTTGCTCAACGAGAGCACCGCAGCCGACTCCCACCGCCTGCGCCTCATCAACGCCGACGCGCTCGACGTGGGCGCGGCCCAACTCGCGCCCGACCAACCCCGTCTGTTCGTGGCCAATCTGCCCTACGCGGTGGCGGCCACCCTGGTGCTGGGCTTCTTCCAGCAGCTGCCCTTCCTGCAGGCTGCCACGGTGATGGTCCAGAGCGAGGTCGCCGATCGCATTGTCGCCCAGCCCGGCAGCAAGGACTACGGCGCCTATACCGTGAAGCTGCGGCTCCACGCCCAAGCGAGTGGCCGCTTCCAGGTGAGCCCCAACTGCTTCTTCCCGCCGCCGCGCGTGGAAAGCAGCGTCATCCGCCTTGAGCGCCAGACGCTCCTCTACCATGGCGCGCCCGCATCACCGCAGCTCATCCAGGCCGCCACGCTCGCCGCCGACGCCGCCTTCACGCAGCGTCGCAAGACCATCCGCAACTCCATGCAGGCGGCGCTGCTGGGCCGCGGCTACAGCAAGCAGTGCATCGACGACGCGCTCGAGCAGGCGGGCATCAACCCCGGTCTGCGCGGCGAGACCCTCGAGGTGCAGGACTTCCTGCGCTTGGGTGAGGCCTTGAGCAGCGCAAAGACAGCATTGCAGGACCAACGGTAGCGTGCTATACTAACACTTCACGTGTCTTTTGGAAGGAATGTGCAGCATGGAACTCTCTAAGCAGGCAGCGATGGTCAACGACATCCATCAGCGTCTTGTCGAACTCACTGGTAGTCGCCTCAAACTCAAGGCCAACATGGGGCGCTCCAAGATCATCGAACGTGAAGGCACCCTGCTGCAAGCCCATCCCTCGCTGTTCATCGTCGAGATCGACGAGAAGCGCGGCCGCACCTCCCGCCAGTCCTACCAGTACGTTGACGTGCTCACCGGTACCGTTGAGCTTTCCGATCCCAGCACCGGCGAGCCGCTGTTCCCCGCGTTCGACAGCCTCTAGGATCCCCTGCGCTGGCCCATGGCGAGCCGTGTCCTCATAGTCGAATCACCCGCGAAGGTCAACCTGCATCTTGGCATCGGGACCAAGCGTCCCGACGGCTACCATGACCTCCAGACGGTCTTCCATACGCTCGGTCTGGCCGACACCCTCACGTTCACGCTCCACGAGCCCGGCGACGGTTTCCAGCCCCCCGCGGACTCCCTCGATGGTGTCTCGCTCACGAGCGACCCCCACTTCGACTTCCCGCTGGCGAAGAATCTCATCTTCCGCGCGCTCGACTCCCTTGCCCGGGCGTTGGACCGCCCCATCGTCGAGCCCGGCTGGCACCTGCATATCCATGTGGATAAGCGCATCCCCGCCCAAGCTGGCTTGGGCGGCGGTTCCAGCAACGCAGCCGCGGCTCTGCTCGCCGCCTGCGAATTCTGGGGCATCGACCCACTCGACCCCGTCTGCCTTGAGGTCGCGGGCAAGCTGGGTGCCGACGTCGCCTTCTTCCTCTACGGGGGTTGCGCCTTCATGGACGGCAAGGGCGAGGTCATGCGCGAGCGTTTCGATGCGCTGGGCAGCGCCGTCCTTATCATCAATACCGGCGAAGGCGTGAGCACGGCGGCAGCTTACAAGCTCTTCGACCAGGATCCTCCCGCAGCGGCGTCCATCGAGCCTCTGATCCAAGCGCTGCGCGCGCCCGCTGGTCCGCAGCGTGAACGCGCGGTCGCCAAGCTGCTGTACAACAATCTGGAGCCTGCTGCATTCCAGCTCGCACCCAGTCTGAACTCTTTGGATACTTTCCTAAATGGGATGGATACTGTACTCTATCGTATGAGTGGTAGCGGAAGCGCCTTCTTCATCGTATGCCCTGATGAGGCCAGCGTTCCCGATGCGCTCGTGCAGGAGGTCTTGCGGCGGGCGCCCCGTTGCCCCGGCAAACCCCTGAGCGTCATCCCGACGCGCTTCGTCAGTCATGGTGTGAGGATCACAGGGAGAGCGTGATGTCAGAGGCGGGAACCCAGATTCCTGAGCAGGCCGTCCAGAAGGTCGACGTACTCATCATGGCAGGTGGTTCCGCTTCAGCACTCGGCTCCGACGTGCCCTGCAAGGGCGTCTTCCCGATAAACGGCAAACCCATGGTGGAATACATCGTGGATGCGATGCGTGCGAGCAGCATGGTCGACCGCATCTTCGTGACCGCCCCTACCAACGAGGGCTTGGGTGATTGGGTGTCCAAGGTGGATGGTGTAGTCGTCACCGATGGCGACTTCGTCCAGAACGGCCTTGCGGGGGGGCGCGCCATCGTCGCTTCCGCGAGCAATCCCGCGCGTCCCTTCCTGGGTTGCACGGGCGACATCCCCGCCATCACCCCGGAAGCCGTGGACGATTTCGCCGTCCAGTCGCTCGCATCCGGCGTGGATTTCACCTACATGTTCATCTCGAAGGAAACCATGGAGGGGCAGATCCCGGGTGCGCAGCGCGGTTACTTCAAGCTCAAAGAGGGCACCTTCACCAGCGGGAACATGATGCTGGTCTCCGCGGAGCGCATGCAGGACGTCGCTGACTTCGCCCAGCGCTTCTTCGAGGCGCGCAAGTCGCC
>JAFRFV010000176.1 GCA_017434185.1 Coriobacteriales bacterium | reverse complement strand
TCCTTGTGGTTCGTTCCGATCCGTCCACCCCATTGTCCCACAGTTCACAAAGGGGACAGTCCCTCTTCCGCATTTCTTCACAACGGGGACAGTCCCCATTCGTCACTTTTTCACAAAAGGGACGGATGTCGCAGGTGAGAGCCTTGCGGCCCACCCAGCGGGCTCGCGCGCGCCCTCATTATCTTGGTTCTTATCGGAAGATAAATAAGATGAAGTTATCTACCTGCGCAAACATTCCATCAGTTATTAATCTACCGATAAAGATTTGAAGCCTTGCGAACGCCCGCCGATGCGCTATAGTGTCCTACGGATATTCAAGAAGGCGACAGCGAATACGCAGAAAGAAGGAATCATGAACGACGCATACAAGACCCTCGCCAAGCTCAAGAAGGCCAACAAGCTCACCCGTCTGGCTTTCCGCAAGAACGGTCCCAAGAGCTTCACCCGCGGCCAGGGCAAGCTGCTCAACGCCCTCATGGAGCAGGACGGTCTCACCCAGCGTGACCTGGTGGTCATCCTTGGCGTGACCCGCAGCGAGCTCAAGGCCGTCGTCAAGCGCGCCGAGCGCAACGGCTTCGTCAAGCTCGTGGACGTCGAGGAGCCCCGCACCTACACCGTGTTCATCACCGAGCTGGGTCGCGAGGTTGCCGCCAAGCGCATCGCAGCCAACGACAAGACCGCGCAGGCGATCGTTGACATCCTGACCCCGGAAGAGGTCGCCCAGCTGGACGCCATCGCCGAGAAGCTGATCGTGGGCATCAAGGCCATGGGCATCAACGGCAAGAAGAAGGGTTACAAGTCCGGCGAGTGCTGCTAGCACGCACGCGGGAGCGCCGCGCTTATCCGCATGAAAGGAGATGAAGGACTCCGGAGTCGATTCCGGAGTCCTTCTCGTGTTGGCGAGGCGGTGATTCCGCTCTCGATGATCGTCCCTCTCAGCTTCTTATGGCAGAGATTCGCGAAGTATTGGCAAGTCGGAACCGTTCTGGCAGAGAATGATCGAACAATTGGGATAAGCGCTCCCGTTTCGGCAGTGATTCGCGAAGTATTGGGATTCCAGAGCCGGAACTGGCAGGAACCGCGAATCTCTTGGAATCCATCCCAATACTTCCTACCATCTGTGACATTCGGGTCGAGAGAGCGCTAAGCACGTGGAGCATGAGCGAATCGAATCCAACGTCCCGTCAGTCCCGGAAGCCGTAGCGACGCGACAGCGCGAGCAGGAACACGGCGCTCAGCACCGTGGCGGCGACCTCGGCCACCAGGAACGAGTACCAGATGCTCTCCGCGCCGAAGAGCACCGGCAGCAGCAGCACCGCGCCGGCCTCGAACACGAGCGTGCGCACGAAGCTGATGATGGCGCTCACCACGCCGTTCTCAAGCGACGTGAACAGCGACGATGCGTAGATGGCGAAGCCCATGAACAGGAACGAGAGACTGTAGATCCTGAATGCGTGGATGGTCAGGGCGAGCAGGTCCGCATCGTATGAAGCGAAGATGCGCGACAGCGGCACCGCCAGCAGCTCGCTCGCGCAGAACATCATCACGGCGCCCACGCTGATGATCGCCAGACCGTGCCGCAGCAGCGACCTCTTCTCCACGTTGTTCCCCGCTCCGTTCTGGAAGCTCATGAGCGGCGCGGAACCCATGGTGTACCCCACGAACAGCGCACTGAAGATCATGCTCACATACATCAGGATGCCATACGCCGCAACGCCGTCCTCGCCCAGGTAATGCAGCAGCTGGACGTTGTAGACGGTGCTCACCACGTTCATGGCCAGGCTCGAGACCATCTCGCTGCAGCCGTTCGTGCACGCCTTGCCAATGCAGCGCCAATCCAGACTCGTCCTGCCCAGGCGCAGGAAGCTGTCGTTGGGTCGCATGAAGTACAGCAGCGGGCAGCCACCACTGATGACAGATGAGATACTGGTCGCTGCGGCCGCACCCGCCACGCCCCAATCGAGCAGCCACACGAAGAGCGCGTCGAGCACGATGTTGGTGCAGCCGGCGATCACGGAGTACTTCAGACTGAGCTCGGGCTTGCCTGCGGCGGTCAGGAACGGCTCGAACACCAGCGCGAGGCAGGCGAAGGGAATTGCGAACATGCAGATCCGCCCATACAAGGTGCCTTGGCGCAGCAGCTCGCCTTCCGCCCCCAGCGCGGCGACGAGCACCCCCATGAAGATGAATCCCAGTACCGCCAACACCGCACTCGTGGAGATGCTGAAATAGCTGAGCAGCGAGAACTGCCGGTTGGCCAGCTCGTCGTCGCCGCGCCCGCGCGTGGTCGAGACCAGCGCGCTGCCACCGCTGCCTATCATGAAGCCGATGGTCGACAGGATCATGATGATCGGCCACACGAAGTTCACCGCCGCGAAAGCGGTCTTACCGGCGCAATTGGATATGAAGAGGCCGTCCACCACACCGTAGATGGAGCCAAAGACCATGGCCGCCATGGTGGGCGCGGTGTAGCGCAGCAGGTCCTTCGTACCCATATGTTGAGACATGTCCACAGTCATAGCGAGGCGTCATTCTACACGAAGAAGCCCCCACGTGGGTGGGGGCTTCATTCCATGGGATAAGCGCGACGGTGTCAGCGACTTCTATTCGACGTCGGCGGCAGCGGCGGCAGCCTCGAGGGCCTTGCGCTCCTCGTAGTTGTCCTTGCCGATGGTCTTGCGCAGCACGAACAGCGTACCCACGGTCAACACCAGACCGAAGAGCAGGCTGATGATCGCGTTCTGCACGATGCCGGCGAAGATGAAGCAGACGAACGAGATGCCCGCGACCGTCAGAGCGTACGGGATCTGCGTGCTCACATGCTCCACGTGGTTCATGTTCGCGCCAGCGGACGCCATGATGGTGGTATCGGAGATAGGCGAGCAGTGATCGCCGCAGACGGCGCCGGCCAGGCAGGCGCTGATGCCGATGGTGAGCAGAGTGGGATCGTTGGCGAAGATGGGCAGCACGATGGGGATGAGGATACCGAAGGTGCCCCAGCTGGTGCCGGTGGCGAAGGCCAGACCGCAGGCCACGGCGAAGATGATGGCGGGAAGCATCATGAACAGGCCGGCGGCAGCGCCCTCCATGAGGCCGGCGACGAACTCGGCGGCACCCAGCAGACCGGTCATGTTCTTCAGAGCGCAGGCGAAGGTGAGGATCAGGATGGCGGGAACCATGGCGATGAAGCCCTTGGGCAGGCACTCCATGGCCTCCTTGAAGTTCACGACCTTACGCAGCAGCAGGTAGACGATGGTGAACAGCAGCGCGACGATGCCGCCCCACGGCAGGGCGATGAAGGCATCGGTGTT
>JAFRFV010000175.1 GCA_017434185.1 Coriobacteriales bacterium | reverse complement strand
CCTCGTCCTTGCCCTCCATACCGTCACGGATGTTCTTGACGGTCTTACCAAGGGCAGAGCCGAGTTTTGGAAGGTTCTTGGGACCAAAGATGAGCAGGCACACAGCCAAGATGATAAGGAGCTCAGGGATGCCCATTCCACCAAGTTTCATGTGGTTCCTCCATACGTGAGACAGAATACAGTTCGAAGCTTACTTCTACGGGACAAGTAGATAGGTTAGCACTAAACCTCTTCCTTGTCTCTAGAAAAACCAAATGTTTGTCGTTCTTCTCCGCTGAAGGTGGGTTCCATGAGGACATGAAGTGCAAGATTCAGAACGGAGTGGGTATTCCCGCGTGCGTGTAGATGAGCGTTTTGGCCACTATGAGACCGCCCAGGATCAGAACCGCGATGAGGACGCTCAACAGCAGGCGGCTGGGTTCCAGACGATGGCAAACGGCATCCCCGAGCAGCGGAGCGACCTTCGCACGCGGCCTGTCGATGACCACCAGGAACAGCCAGCCCAGCAGCACGAACATGCTGGGGATGCACAGCGAGACCAGCAGGGGACCCAGCACCCCCAGCAGCGGATGGAAGCGCAGGAAGAGGATGCAGAAGCTGCCGGCGCACAGCAGCCAGATGACGAAGTCACAGGGATCACCCAACACCGCCAGACCCTGCGTGCCCTGGCAGCGAAGGCAGCGGGCGCTCCCCTTGCGTGCGGGACAGCGTGATGCGAGCAGACTGCGGCAATGGTTGATCGCCCAGTGCAGATAGACGCCAAAGGAGGCGCCACAGCAGAAACCGGTGACGAAGCGGATGCTATTGGTGGTGGGGCGCCATCCCAGCCAGGAGCTGGCACCGTCCGCACCCATGAGGCCGATGCCGATGATGCAGGCGATCAGGGGACCGGTGCCCGGCAACTCCGCCCCACGGGCGCGGCGGTAGAACCATGCCAGGAAGAGCAACGTGAAGGCGAGGCCCAGGTAGATGCCGGTGCAACGCGCGCAAAGGGGATAGACGAAGCCGTCGACGACGAAGCTCCGGGCATCAAGCTGGTGGCAGCAGCCGAAGCCGATGAGATCGAAGAACCTCTGCATCGCAGGCCCCTCCCTTCGCGCCCATATATGGAAGAAGGGCGCCAAAGCACCCTTCGTGGAATCGGATCTGGTCGGGATGACTGGATTTGAACCAGCGACCTCTGCGTCCCGAACGCAGCGCTCTACCAAGCTGAGCCACATCCCGACAGCGGATTATCGTATCAGAATCCGGAGTGCGAATCCATAGTCGATTTGCGGTGTGCTGCAAATACTTGGCGATTGGACGACACGTAGTTCGTGGAGTATAATCCGCATCCAAGAGGAGGTAGGCAGACAAGATGTCCAAGGAGCGAAGCGGAGCCAGAGCGTTCATCCATGAGCACAGCAAGGCCATCCAATGGGCCCTTGTCATCCTGTGCGCGCTGGGCATCTTCATCGCCTCCTCGTTCCCCGCTTCCACTCTCCCCGACGCGCACGAGCATCTGTACGAGTTCGCCCACTTCTGCGAGTACTGGTTGCTGGCAACGCTGCTGGTGGGCGCGCTCGATGTTCCGGGCAAGCGCACGGGCTACAAGGTGGCCATACTCGCCATCCTCATCTGCTCGCTCTATGGCTTGACCGACGAGTTCCACCAGATGTTCGTACCCGGGCGCGTGCCCGACCGCACCGACTGGATCATCGACACCCTCGGTGGCATCGTGGGAGGCATGGCGGGCGTCTGGGCCCTCACCGTCTGGCGCCTCTGGCACGAGTGATCACGCGCCGCAGGGCTTATCCCCCATGAATCAAGAAGGCTCCCGGATGGGAGCCTTCATTTTTTGCTGATAAGCGCGGCTTCTAGAAACGCAATGCGCAGCTGAACTGGCCGATGCCGGCGTAGCGCACCACGTCACCGGGCTGCGGAGCGTGGATGCACTGGCTGCCGCCAACGTACATTCCCACGTGGCCGCTCGTCCACAGGACATCGCCGGGCGAAGCGCCGCTGATGGCGATGACGGCCTTGGCACCGCTCCTCTGCGCACCGGAGGTACGCGGGATGCTCTTGCCAACCTGCCTGTAGCACCACCAGGTGAGACCGGAGCAATCGAAGGTGTTGGGACCCGTGGCACCCCAGACGTAGGGGCAACCCAGACGGGACTTGGCATAGTCGACGACGGTGGGATTGGAGGGCAGGCTGGAGGACGGTGCATATCCACCGCCACCACCGCCACTGCCGCTGGACGCAGCTGCGGCAGCTGCCGCGGCGGCCTCGCGGGCGCGACGCTCCTCTTCCACCAGGCGGGCAATCTCCTCGTTCAGGGCATCGAGCTCGCGCTGGTACTGACGCACCAGTGCCTCGGCTTCCTTCTTGGTCTCCTCGGCGCGCTCCAGAGCCTCGGCGGCGATGGCCTCCTGCTTGGTGTATTCCTCGTAGGCGGCCTGGGCCTCGGCGCGGGCGATCTTGGTCTCCGCCACGATGTCGACGTCGCTCTGGTTGAGCTCCTTCAGGAAGTCCCAGGTGGTGACGAACTCATCGAAGCTGCTGGAACCCAGCAGCACCTCCAGGAACGACAGGGAACCGTTGCGGTACATGGCCTCCGCACGGGTGGCCAGATGATCCTGGTATTTGGCGATCTTGGCCTCGGCGGCCTCGATGCGGGCTTGGGCCTCGTTCATACGCTCGACGGCGGCGTCATGTTCCTCGAGCGCCTCGTAATAGGCGTCGGAGGCTTCATCGAGCTGCTGACGATACGAATCAAGACGACGCTCGACCGCCTCGGCTTCCGCCTTCTTCTCGGCGGAGGTGGGGGTGGCGAGAGCGAGCCAAGGGTTCCCCGCAGCGCAGAGTACGGCTGCCGCAGCGCCTGCCACGGTCGCACCGACGAACTTCCTCCTGCTGATCTCTTTCACGGTAGAACACCTTTCCTGTTGCGATGGTACTTCATTCGAAAGGGGATGATAACACAGCTTCGAAGATAACGACTTACGCCCGACAAAAGCAACATCAAATCGTCGATTAGCCTGCTAGATAGGTGCAGAGGGCATCCAGAACGGTGACCGCCACATGCTGCATCTCACGTGGCGTGGGGTTGGCGGGGTCGACGAAGCAACTGCGCGGGATACCCATGGCGATGTTGACGACGCCGCCGGTGGGCACGCTGCCGGACGCGGTGTCCAGGCGGTTGGCAAGCCGCGCACCGTCCGAGAACAACACGAAGGGCACGCCACGGGTGCGCGTGGAGTCGCCGGGCATGAGCGAGACCAGCATGCTGGCGTCCTGAGGCAGATTGCCGGGTTCCTCGAGCAGGGTCAGCTTGGCGTCCGGGTTGGTGGCCAGCGCCAGGTTGACGATGCGCGCGGCGATCTGCCTGTTGCTCTCCCCCACTCCCAGGATGCAGACCTTGGCGGTCTCCAGCACACTGGAGGCACGCGCGAAACCCGACTTGGGCTCGGAGTGGACGGAGGGGTCCTTACCCTTCCAAGCATGGGATAAGCGCTTCACCGCCTGGAAGGTGAGCGAGCCCGCGACGCCGTCGGGGTCGATGCCCACGTTGGCTTGGAACTCGCGCAACGCACGCTCGGTGCCGGCGCCGAAGATGCCGTCGGCCTGTCCGCAGATGAAGCCCAGACAGTTGAGGGCGGTCTGCAACACGAGCACATCGTTGCCATGGAAGTAGGGCAGGCGCAGATACAAGGTGCGGTCGCCAAGCGAGAAACTCGCATCCACCAACGCCGCCCAGCACTTATCGTCGACGGAATCCTTGATGGGAAGCGAGGATGCCTGCTGGAAGGAATGCAGCGCCTCGAGGGTCTCCGGACCCAGCACACCGTCGATGCCCTTGGCACCCAGGGGGTATCCCAGGGCAGCGAGACGACGCTGCAGATCCTCGATCGCAGCTCGGGGGCTCTTGGAGGTGATGGGTTTCACGTGATGACCTTCCTTGCTTGGATGCGCTGCTGTGGTTGAAGCTGCGTGGATGCATTCAATCAATTGATTCTACCACATGCTCGCAAGAGCGCGAAGAGAAGAATCAGGCCCCTCGCACGAGGGGCCTGACAGGCAAGCGATGGTGGATGCCTTCGCAGGGTGTTGGGACTAGAACCAGCCCTTCCTGCCCTGGACGTAGGTGGCCTGGAACTCCTCCTCGGTCTTGGTGAGGTAGAGGATGCCCTCGATGATACCGATGATGGCGGTCACGATGGGGCCGACGGCGATGCAGGCGCCCAGCAGGCAGACAGCCAGCATGATGAGAGCCTCGGTGGTGTAGCCCAGGTAGAACTTGTGAGCACCGACGGCACCCAGCAGGATGGCCAGGATACCGGCGGTGGTGCGGCTCTTGGCACCGGGAGCGGCCTGCTGATAGGGCTGCTGCTGATAGGGCTGCTGATAAGCGCCCTGCGGGGCCTGGTAGCCACCCTGGGGAGCCTGATAGGCGCCCTGCGGGGCCTGATAACCCGGGGTGCTGGCGGCAGCTGCGGCACCGGCGACGGCAGCGGGAACCGCGGTCACGGGAGTGTAGGCGGGAGCGGGAGCGGCGACGGGCTCAGGAGCGGGAGCGGGCTCCGGCTCGGGCTCAGGC
This sequence comes from Coriobacteriales bacterium, assembly GCA_017434185.1. Taxonomy (GTDB): domain Bacteria; phylum Actinomycetota; class Coriobacteriia; order Coriobacteriales; family RUG844; genus RGIG2431. The sequence goes on along the minus strand of JAFRFV010000175.1, from coordinate 5,035 downwards.
GCGGGAGGAACATAGCCGGCAGCGGGACGGGGGAAACCGCAGGCGCTGCAGAACTTGCCTGACGAATTGTAACCGCAAGCGGGGCAGATCCAGTAGGGGGACTCCGGCTCGGCAGCAGGGGTCACATCGATGAAGTCATTGGCCATTTCCTTGTCCTTTCGCTCGGATTCACATGTGCGTTGCAAGCACAGTATCGCATAGGGCGAATATAACAGAAAGCATGCGCAGGTCAATTGAAAAGCGCCTGTAACTTTCCCGCAACCTTGGGCACCATAAGCCATTCATCGCCACAGGAAGACACACCGCCTTCGCAAAACCTTAACACTGTTCAAGTTAGAACCTTAAGAAACCTTAATTACGGGTAACACATGACTTGAGCGGGGCTGTTCATTATTACAATCAATCCGCAAAATCGTGAACAACGGAGGCATTGATGCTCAAACGCGCGGAATTCGATCTCCTCTATGCGCTCCTGAAGAACCGGGAACACCTGACCCAGCGCCAACTCGCCCAAGCGACGGGCTTATCCCTTGGATCCGTGAATTCGCGGGTCCGTGACCTGACCGAACGTGGCTTCATCCAGGATGGTGCGATCACCCCCGCCGGCATCGAGGCGCTCGAACCCTACAGAGTCGAGAATGCGATCATCATGGCCGCAGGCATGTCGAGTCGCTTCGCTCCCCTCTCGTACGAACGTCCCAAGGGCATGCTCAGGGTCAAGGGCGAGGTGCTCATCGAGCGCCAGATCGAGCAGCTCCACGAAGCGGGTATCACCGACATCACCGTGGTGACCGGCTACATGAAGGAATGCTTCTTCTATCTGAAGGAGCGTTACGGCGTCAAGCTGGTCGTGAACGAGGAGTTCCAGAGCAAGAACAACACCAGCACGTTGATGCTGGTGCTCGACCGTCTGGGCAACAGCTACATCTGCTCCAGCGACAACTACTTCGTGGACAACGTCTTCGAGTCCCACGTCTACAAGGCGTATTACTCCACCGTGTGGATGGATGACGCCAGCGCCGAATGGGCATGGATCACCAATGCCAGGGGTCGCATCGTGGGCACCGATTTCACGCCCAAGAGCGCTTGGGTCATGATGGGCCACGTCTACTTCGACCGCGGATACTCCGCCATCTTCAAGGAACTGCTGCCCCAGCAATACGGTGATGTACGCGTGTACACGCAAGTCTGGGAGTACTTCATGTCGAAGAACCTGGACAAGCTGGAGATGTACACCCGTCACTACGACGCCGGCAAGGTACTGGAGTTCGATTCCCTCGAGGACCTGCGCCGCTTCGACGAACGCTACGTCGAGAACAGTGGATCGGCCATCTTCAAGAACATATGCGGGGTGCTGGGCTGCACGGAGAGCGACATCCAGGATATCCAGGTGATAAAGAAGGGCCTCACGAACCTGTCCTTCTCGTTCGAATGCAAGGGGAAACGCTACGTGTACCGTCACCCCGGCCCCGGCACCTCCAAGCGCATCGACCGTCATGCGGAGGCCATCGCGGAAGAGGTCGCGACCAGGCTGGGCATCGACACCACGCTCGTGCGCATCGACCCCGAAGCGGGCTGGAAGCTCTCCCGCCATCTGTACCAAGCGCGTGACCTGGACTACAGCGACATCCCCGCCTGTCGTCAGGCGGTGCGCATACTGCGCAAACTCCATGATGCCGCCGCGCAATCGCCCAACGACTGGGATATCTGGGGCCGCGTGCAGCGCATGCTCGATTCGATCCCGGCGGAATACCTGGACATCCCCTTCTTCCCGGAGCTCCTGGCCCAGATGACAAGGTTGCACGATCACCTGGCCAAAGAGCCCGCGCCCAAGGTGCTCTGCCATTGCGATACCTACGCGCCCAACTTCCTGATCGAGCCCGATGGCAGCATGACGCTCATCGACTGGGAGTACGCCAGCAACGACGATCCCATAGATGACATCGCCTGCTTCGTGGTGAGCGCGAAGGACTGGACGCATGACGACGTCATGGACATGTTCCAGACCTATTACGGCCGCGAGCTGACCCCGCAGGAGTTCCGCCACGCGATGGCGTTCACCGCCATCAACGGTTTCCATTGGTTCGTCTGGGCCCTGGAGCATGAGGCTCGGGGCGTTCACATAGGTGAATACCAGCTCATCTGGTATGAATACGGTGTCAAGTACCTCAAGATCGCGCTCCCCCTGTACGAGGAACAGGTGGACGCTGGGGTATCGGAAGTTTGATCACAGGAGGTCAGGGTGGACAAGGAATTCGAGGAGGAGGCGCTGCGGCGCATCGGGGAGATGGAAGCCGAGGGATACGAGTTCCCCGAGGCCTTCCGTAAGACGGACTGGATCTGGGCATGGGTGCTCATCGGGGCCATGGCCCTGCTCATGATCCTGGGCGCCTTCGTTTAGGGGTGTTGGACATGGCGAAAAGCGAATCCATCAACTCCCAGGTCACCAAGGAAGCACTCTACGGCACACTGCCCGTGCGCAAGAGCGAGCGCCCGTACGGCATGCTCGATGCCTTCCTCATCCTGAGCGGTTACGCCATCGCGACCTGGTGCTACACCCAGGGCGCCTTCATGGCTCAGTACACCGATTTCTGGCAGATGCTCATCAGCATCTTCGCGGCCAACGCCCTCATCGTGGCACTGTACATGCTGCCTATGATGTTCGCTGCCCGCTACGGCATCGACATGTGGATCTGGCTCAAGTCGGTGTTCGGAACCACGGGTATAAAAGTGGTGATCGTGATAATCATCCTGATCAACTTCCCATGGTTCGGTGTATGCGCTGACATCTTCGGCTCGACCATGGTCAACCTGCTCTCCTTCGCGGGTATCACACTACCGGCCATCGCCAAGCCCATCTTCGGTCTGCTCTGCATCGCCTTGGGCTCCGTCATCGCCATCTGCGGTCCCGTGGTCATCAAGTGGGCCAACCGCATCATCGTCCCGCTGCTGCTTCTGGTTGGCATCTGCGTGTTCTGGGTCGCCTTCTCCGCAGTGCCCCTGGCCGACATCGTCGCCTACAAGCCCGACCCCGGCATCGTCGACGGCAAGACCGTCGCCTACGTCTGCGCCCTCGAGGCGGGTCTCGCCTCCGGCTTCAGCTGGAGCGCCAGCACCGCCGTCACCCCTCGTTTGTGCAAGAGCGAGCGTGATGGTTACTGGGCGACCATCGGTGCCTACGGTCTGGTCACCCCCATCTTCAACGTGGTGGGTGCCGTGCTCGCCATCGCCATGTTCGTGAAGTTCGGTGTCATGGACGGCGACATCGCCTCCATGCTGGCCGCCCTGAGCACCCCCACCATGGCGCTGCTCACCCTGGCGCTTGTCGTGCTCGCCAACATCTGCACGCATGGTACCGGTGCCTACATGTGGTCTGTCGTGCTCAAGTCCGCCTTCCCCAAAGCGAAGTTCTCCTGGCTCGTGATCGCCCTGGGTCTGTACTCCGGTCTGATCGTGATCTGGGGCAAGATCCTGGATTACTTCGGTGCCATGATCACGCTCTCCACCTTCATCTACGTTCCGGTCATGGCCCTGCTCTTCGTGGATTACTTCTGGGTACGCAACCGCAAGATCAGCCTGCGCAGCGCCTACGAGATCACCGGCCACACCGCCTATCGCTACACCGGCGGCTTCAACTGGGTGGGCCTGCTCTGCGTCATCCTGGGTTGCGTGTTCTGCAACGTCGTCTTCGACGCCATCAACTACAGCGCCAACCTGGCCATCTTCAACTATTGCACCGCATCGCTGTTGGGCTTCGTCTTCACCGGTGTGGTCTACTACGGGCTGAGCAAGGTGCCCAGCATCTCGACGTACCTGCTCAAGGATAGGAGCGAGGTCACCGTCTAGCCTGTCCCGCCAAACACGACCATGGTGCGCGGTTGCTCCTCGGGTGAATGATACCCTGCAGGTAGCAACCGCGCACTGGTATGAATGGGACAGCTGGCAGGCTTCATGCGGATACAGCTGGACTGTTCTGCTATCATGCGATGATTGGTTACTGGAACAGACGATGAGCATCGAGGAAATGATGGACTTCAAGGAATATCTGAATCGCAACTCCAACATCATGGACGCTTCCCTGGCCGCCTGCTTCGAGGGGCAGGGCAGCCACCCCGACATGTAGCGCTACATCTACGAGCCCCTGGCAGTCTACACCGCCAACGCCGGCAAGCGCCATCGTCCGCTCATCTGCCTCCTGGGCTGCGCAGCCGTGGGTGGCGACCCCGCCGATGCCATCCAGACCGCAACCGCCATCGAGAACTTCCATACCGCCGCGCTTATCCACGACGATATCGCCGACGAGGCCCTGCTGCGCCGCGGTAAGCCCTGCATCCACATCTCGGAGGGTCTGGGCCTTGCCGTCAACTGCGGTGACCTGAGCCTCTCGCTCGTGAACGGCACCGTGATCCGCGACCCCAAGCTGCCCGACGCCGTCAAGCTGCGCGTGCTGCGCGAGGTCATCGACATGACCGCCCGCACCGTCGAGGGCCAAGCCATGGACATAGGTTGGGCAAGGGATAAGCGCTTCGACATCAGCATCGAGGACTATCTGGTGATGGCCACGCACAAGACCGCCTTCTATTCTGGCGGTGTACCGCTGGCCTGCGGTGCCATCATCGGTGGCGGCAGCGAGGAGCAGATCGAGGCCCTGCGCGCCTTCGGTATGGCAACCGGCCTTGCCTTCCAGATCCAGGACGACCTGCTCAACCTGGTCACCAGCGAGGACAAGGCGAGCAAGGACTTCCGCGGCGACATCACGGAAGGCAAGCGCACGCTCATCGCCGTGCATGCCATCCAGCATTCCGAGCCCAAGGATCGTGACGAGCTGGTGGCCATCCTCGCGGCGCACACCAGCGACCGCGTGCTCATGGACCGCGCCGTCGAGATCATGCAGAAGGCCGGCTCACTCGCCTGCGCGCACGAGTACGCGCTGCGCATCACCGCGCAGGCCAAGCAGGGTATCGTCGATGCGCTGCCCGCCAGCCCCGAGCGCGACCTGCTGCTCTCGATGGCGGATTTCTTCGTGGAGCGCCTG
>JAFRFV010000174.1 GCA_017434185.1 Coriobacteriales bacterium | reverse complement strand
TGACGTCGCAGCTGCTCGTCCAACCCATGAGCTGCTCGAGGTCGGGCGGGTTGAAACGCACGCCACGCACCTGCGCGGCACCATCAGTCACGGTACAGGAGAAGTGGTTGGGTGGCGTGCCTATGCGGCGCTTATCCTCCAGGAAGACGTCGCGCAGCAGGAAACGCGGCGGACGGTTGCCCTGACCGAAGGGTGCCAGACGCATGACCTCATCATAGAGGGATATACCGGGCACGGCGAGCTCGAGGAGCGAGACCTCCAGGTCGACCTGGGTCTCGGGTACGAACTGCTCGCTGGGCAGGAGTTCCATCTGCTGGCAGAGCAGGCTGCGGAAGGCGTCGATGTTGGCGACGGGCATGGTTATGCCCACGGCCGCCTCATGACCACCGTAGCGCGTGAACAGATGCGCGCAGGGTTCGAGCGCCTTGAACAGGTTCACCTGCCCGAAGCTGCGACCCGAACCATGGGCGACGTCGTCGATGTAGCTGAACAGGACCGTGGGCACCTGGTACATGCCCGCCAGACGGGCGGCGACGATGCCCTTGACGCCCTCATGCCAACCATGGGCACCCAGCACCAGGGCACGCTCGTCGTGATAGCAGTCCTTGGCCAGGGCGATGGCGGCGTCCGTGAACTCGGCTTCCAGACGGCGGCGCTCCACGTTGAGGGTCTCCAGGTCCTGGATGCAGCGTGTCGCGGTCTCGATGTCCGGCGCGAGCAGCAGGTCGAGGGCGACGTTGGAATCCCCCACCCTACCCGCGGAATTGATACGGGGCAGCAGGTTGTACGAGAGGCCATCAGCGGATAAGGGCACGCTCTTGGGGAAAGCGGTCTTGAATGCGGCGATGGCGGGGCTGGGGTCGTCGTTCATGCGTGCCACACCATGGGCGACCAGCGCACGGTTCTCCCCCATGAGCAGCATCTGGTCGGCGACGGTGCCCAATGTGGCGATGTCGGTGTAGGTCTTCCACAGCTCGGGCTGGCCCAAGCGCTGACCGAGCACCTGGATGAGCTTGAGCGCGACACCAACTCCGGCGAGGATGCTGCTGGGGCAATCCGGGTCGAGCTTGGGGTCCGCCACGGGCACACCCTGGGGAACGAGGTCACCGGGCTCATGATGGTCGGTGACCACCACCTTGACACCCCTCGAGAGGAGTTCTTGCACCTCGCGCTGGGCACTGATCCCGTTGTCGACGGTGAGCACCATGCCCGGCTCCATGGCTTCCAGACGCTCGAGCGATGCCTGCGTGAAACCGTAGCCTTCGTCCAGACGGCGCGGGATCATACTGCGGATGCTCACGCCGAAGGGCGCTCCCAAGGCGGAGAGTCCCTTGGTCATGACGGCGGTCGCACTGATGCCATCCACGTCGAAATCGCCGTAGATCACGATGTCACCACCCGCACGCAGCTGCGCCTCCACGGCATCAGCCGCGGCGGCCATACCGGGGATGATGAGGGGATCGAGCCAATCGCGGTCCAGATCGGGCGTGAGGAAGAGCCTGGCCTGATCGACCTGCGTGATACCGCGCTGCGCGAGCAGTGTCGCGGTTATGCGTGAGATTCCCAGCTCATGGGACAAGCGACGGGCGACGGCCTCGTCATGGTCCGGGAGCTGGAAGCTGCTCCTGGTATCGACCATCATGGATCAGTCCATGAAGTCGTACTTATCCGATGTATGCTCCTTGAAGACCTCGTAGACCTCACGCGTGAGCTGGGGGTCGTCCAGGGTCTGGAAGGTGAAGTCGTCTTCACCCTCGCCGCCGTCGTCCACCAGACGCATGATGAGCAACTCGCCCGAGTCGCCCTCGATGATGCCGCAGGGGAAGAAGATGCCGTAGTCCTGGGCGTCGTACTTGACCATGCCCAGGTACTCCATCTCGATGGCGGGACCATCCTCGATGCGTACGCTCACCTTGAAGCCTTCCTTACCTGCCGGTTCGAAGCCGTTGCAGTGCTCTGCGATGGGACTCTTCATATCCGTCTCCTCTTATGAAGAATGGGCAGCCACAAGGTGACTGCCCATCATGGTTGACTCTGTCAGGCCGGCGTCTAAGCCTGGGCGGCGTCGTCCTCGTTCTTCTGGGCCAGCAGCTTGCGCTGACGGGTCGAGACGATGTCGCCGGAATACTTCTTGGCAAGCTTAGCATATTTGGGCTCGAGCTGCTTCCACAGCGTGTAAAGAGGCGTGGCAATGGCGATGGACGAATAGGAGCCGCAGATGAGGCCCACGCTCATGGCGAAGGCGAAGTCCTTGAGGGTCTCGCCACCGAAGAACAGCATGATGAGGACCGGCAGCAGCGAGGTGATGGTCGTGTTGATGGTACGCGTGAAGACCTGGTTCACGGAATGGTTGGCCAGCTTCATGAGGGAGCACTTGAGGTTGCCCTCCGCCGCGTTGTCGCAGATGCGGTGGAACACGACGATCGTGTCGTACAACGAATAGCCCAGGATCGTGAGCAGGGCGGCGATCACATTGGGCGTGATCTCGCGACCCAGCAGGGCGTAGATACCCACCACGATGATGAGGTCATGGAAGAGCGCCGCGACCGCTGTGACACCCATCTTGAACTCGAAACGTATGGTCACGTAGATGATGATGACCACGAGTGAGACGACGAACGCCATGAGCGAGCGCCGCGCGATGTCGGCGCCCAAGTCGGGACCGATGGTGGTCACCTGGAAGGAATCGGCGGAGAGGCCCAAGCTGCTCGCAGCGGTGGAGGCGATGCCGGCGGCGACATCCGGGTCGTCGGTGGACATGCGCACCAGGAAGCCCCTGGAGCCGCCGGTGCTGGAGGTCTGGATCACGGCGTCGGTGGCGCCGGCCTCCTCGAAGGCGTCACGCATCTGTTCGATGGTGATGTTGCCAGTGTTGGCGAAGTCGATGGAGGTACCACCCACGAACTCGATGCCCATCTGGAGGCCACGGATGGCGATGGCACCTATGGAGATGGCGATAAGGGCTGCGGAGATGGCGAAGAAGATCTTGAAGTTGCCCATGAAGTTGATCTCACGCTTGAAGAGCCTAGCCATTCTGCACCCCCTTCTTCAAAGCGACGGCTTCTGCGGCGATGCCTATCTCGACATCCTCGGCGACACCCCAGAACGTGGGGTTCTTCTCGATGGCGCGCGGCGCCAGCAGGCGGATGATGGGAGCCTTGAAGATGAGCATCGTGACGATGTCGCAGATGATGCCCAGAGCCAGGGTGAGGCCGAAGCCCTTGACGCTACCGATGGCGATGAAGAACAGCGCCAGAGCGGAGACCAGGGTCACGAGGTCGGCGTCGATGGAGGTGCCGATGGCGTGGCGCACGCCGCTGATGGAGGCGGACTTGATGGAGCGCCCCATGCGCAGCTCCTCCTTGAAGCGCTCGAGCACCAGGATGGACGAGTCGGCGGCCATACCGATGGTGAGCACGATACCGGCGATACCGGCCAGCGAGAGGCTGAAGAGGCCGAAGCGGGAGAGCGCCGCGAGGATGCCCAGGTAGAACACGGCGAAGACGATCAGGTTGGCGGCGGTGAGACCACCCATGCCGCGATAGAAGAAGACCAGGTACAGGGCGACGAGCAGCATGCCCACGAGGGCGGCGATGAGACCGGCGCGCAGGGAGTCCTGACCCAGCGTGGGACCGACCACACGGGATTCGCTGAAGTCGAGGTCGACGGGCAGTGCACCGGACTCGAGCACGGTCTGCAGCGACTTGGCGCCTTCCAGGCTGTACTTGCCGGTGATGGCGACCTCGCCGTTGGTGATGGCGCTCTGCACGGCGGGCGCACTCTGGACGGTGCCATCCAGCACGATGGCGATCAGGCCATGGGTGGCCACGAGCTCGCGGGTGACGGTGGCGAAGGCCTGGGTACCGGTGGCATCCAGCTTCAGGTTGACGGCGTAGTAGGCGCTCGTCTCGTTCTCACGGCCGATGTTGACGTTCTTGATAGAATCGCCGGTCATGAAGGCGGTGTAGGTGCCCGGCTCGAGCTTCATGCCGGTGTAGCCCTGCTCGATGAGCTGCACCGTGGTGGGATCCTGGATGTCATGCAGGTCGACGAACTCCAAGGAGCCGGTGGCGCCGATGGTCGAGAGCGCCGTCTCGGCATCCTCGACACCGGGGATCTGCACCAGGATGGAGGTATCGCCCTGCTTCTGCACGGTGGCCTCGCTGGCGCCCAGCTTGTTCACGCGGCTGGTGATGATGGCCTCGGCGCGGTCCATGTCATCGGCGGTGACCTCGGAGCCATCCGCGTGGCTCGCGGTCATGATGACCGAAAGACCGCCCTGGATGTCCAGACCCATGTTGATGGTCTTGCCCAGCGGGGTGAAGCAGATGATGCAGCCGATCATGATGATGGCCAGTGCGGTGAGCAGGCCGATGTTCGTGCGGTCATCGCCCTTGAAACCACCCAGGAGGTCGAAGCCCTTGGACTTGGACTTGCCCTTGGACTTGGACTTGCCCTTGGCGGCGGCGTTCTTGGCCTTCGCCTTACCTTCGTCGTTCTTCATGCTCTCCTACGATTCCTCTCTTATTCTTGCAGAAGGATAATACGACATGGTATCGCAACAGTTCATTCTATCCTAGTAGTCATCCGATGCAGGCGACGCATCCCAGCGGCGGACGAAGTCCGCATACTCACCGGCCTCGATGGCGGCGCGGGCACGCGACATGAGGTCCAGCAGGTAGTGGATGTTATGGAGCGACAACAGCGTGGAACCCAGGATCTCCTTCGTGTTGACAAGATGGCGGATGTACGCGCGGCTGTAATGCTGGCAGACGGGGCAGCTGCACTGCTCATCGAGCGGGCCATAATCACGCGTGTAGCAGGCGTTGCGCAGGTTCATGCGGCCCGTCGAGCTGAAGGCGGTACCCATGCGCGCGGTGCGGGTGGGAAGCACGCAATCGAACATGTCCACGCCTTCCGCGACGGCATGCACCAGGGTCGACGGATTGCCCACGCCCATGAGGTAGCGGGGCTTGTGCGCCGGAAGGGCCCGGGCGACGCTGCCAAGGGTCTCGAACATGATCTCGTGGGGCTCACCCACGCTGTAGCCGCCGATGCCGTAACCCGGGAAGCCGCCGATGGCCTCGAGTCGCTCGACGGATTCCAGACGCAGATCCAGGAAGACACCACCCTGGACGATACCGAAGAGCGCCTGGTCGGGGCGGCTGTGGGCATCCTTGCAGCGCTGAGCCCAGTTGGCGGAGAGCTCGACGGCCTTCGCCACGAATTCCTTGGTGGCTGGGTAGGGGGTGCACTGGTCGAGTTGCATGGCGATGTCCGCCCCCAGCGCCTCCTGCAGCGCCATGTTGGATTCGGGTGTCCAGCGATGATGGCTGCCATCGACGATCGAGGTGAAGTCGACACCATCCGGATCGAGTTTGAGGGTCTTGGCGAGGGAGAAGATCTGGAAGCCTCCGGAATCCGTGAGGATGGGGTGCCGCCAGTTCTGGAAGCTGTGGAGTCCACCCGCCTGCTGCACGACGTCCGCACCCGGACGCAGATAGAGGTGGTAGCTGTTGTTGAGGATGATCTGGGCACCCAGCTGCTCGAGCTGGGGCACCGTGACGGCCTTGACGGTTGCGGCGGTGCCCACCGGCATGAAGATGGGTGTCTGGATGTCACCATGCGCCGTATGGAAGCAACCACGGCGCGCGGCCGTGTTGGGGTCCTGCGCCAGGACGTCGAAATCGAAGAGTGCCATCCCGCCTCCTATTCGATGAGCATGGCGTCCCCGAAGGAGAGCATGCGATAACGTCGTTCGATGGCCTGTTGGTAGGCGTCCATGATGTGCTCGCGGCCAGCGAAGGCGCTCACGAGCATCATGAGCGTGGAACGGGGCACATGGACGTTGGTGATAAGCGCATCGACCACGTGGACC
>JAFRFV010000173.1 GCA_017434185.1 Coriobacteriales bacterium | reverse complement strand
GCGAGTTCATGGACGAGGCCATCCGTGTCACACCGGAACATCCGGTCTATCTGGATCGATTCCTGGAGGATGCCGTGGAACTCGACCTCGACTGTCTGTGCGACGGTCATGAGGTCTATATCGGCGGCATCCTGGAGCACATCGAGATGGCGGGCATCCATTCCGGCGACTCCGCCTGCTGCATCCCGCCCTTCACGCTCTCGCTGCGTTTGCAACGGCGTCTGCGCGACATCGCCACGCAGTTGGCGCTACAGCTGCAGGTGCGCGGTCTGCTCAACGTGCAGTTCGCGGTCAAGGGCCAGCAGGTCTACGTGCTCGAGGCCAATCCGCGTGCAAGCCGCACCGTGCCCTTCATCTCCAAGGCGACCGGCGTCGCACTGGCGCGCATCGCCGCGCTCCTGATGTGCGGTCAGCACCTGTGCGACCTGCAGCTGCCTCCGGACGACCGCGAGCCCCGGCACTTCTGCGTCAAGGAGGCAGTATTGCCTTTCGGGCGCTTCCCGGGTGCGAGTGCGGTACTGGGCCCGGAGATGAAGTCGACCGGCGAGGTCATGGGCATCGCGCGCAGCTTCCCGCAGGCCTATATCAAGACGCAGATCGCCGTGGGTTACGAACTCGCACGCGATGGGATCGTGCTCATTGCGGTTCGCGATGAGGACAAGCGCAGTATCGGGCAGATCGCCTGCGCCCTCGCCGACCTGGGCTTCAAGCTGGCCGCCACTCCCGGCACGGCGCGTACTCTGCGTGCACTCGGGCTGGAGGTCGCGCAGGTCGCGCCCCTTGGCAGCGGCGCCGGCAGTGAGCCCGGGATCGAAGCGCTTATCGACAGCGGAGAACTGAAGCTGATCGTGAACACGCCTTCAGGTGAGAATGGCCACGACCACGGCTTCCTGTTACGCACCGCCGCCGTGCAACATGGCATCACCTACATCACCACGATGGCGGCGGCGCAGGCGTTCACCGTGGGGCTGGAATCATCGCGCGCCAGTATCGGTCTGCCCGTCATCGCCCTGCAGGACCTCTAGCCTCAACCAATCGGGGACGCTCCTTTGCTCCTGTTTCTGACCACAGCAAGATGAAGGACCGTCCCCGGTTGGTGGTTCCTGACTGCGGAGGTGCTCCCGTCGCCGGCTCGCGCATTGACAGCTCCCGCCGTTTGCAGTTTCATAGGCGCGTGGACAATGGCGTCCACCCATCGGAAGACAGGATCTGCCTCCCGACGGGTGGGCGCCTCTTCTTTTTGCCAGAAGAGGGAGGCATCATGACCGTTCTTCCCATCGCACCGGACCACCAGGGCAAGGTGCGCGACATCTACGACCTGGGGGACGAACTCCTGATCGTTGCCAGCGACCGCATAAGCGCCTTCGATCACATCCTTCCGGATGCCATTCCCCACAAGGGCGAGGTGCTCACCCGACTCTCGCTCTTCTGGTTCCAGCTCATGGAGGATCTGGTGCCCAACCACCTCATCTCCGCCAGTGTGGAAGACCTGCCGCCCCGCTTCGCTCCCTACGCGGACCAGTTGCGGGGCCGCTTCATGTTGGTGCGCAAGGCGCGCATGTTCCCCGTCGAGTGCGTGGTGCGCGGCTACCTGGCGGGCAGCGGCCTTCTCGACTACCAGCGCGACGGCGCCATCTGCGGCAACAGGCTGCCGGCGGGACTTTCGAACTCATCGCGCCTGCCCCAACCCATCTTCACACCTTCGAGCAAGGCGGCCATCGGGCAGCATGATCTGCCCCTGGACTTCCAGGACTGCGTCGAGCTGCTGGGGCCGGACGACGCCATCGCCCTGCGGCGCTTATCCCTTGCGATATACGAACGCGCGGTGGAGCATGCGCGGCGCTGCGGAATCATCATCGCTGACAGCAAGTTCGAATTCGGCGTCCTGGATGGCTGTATCATCCTGGCCGACGAGTTGCTCACTCCGGATTCAAGCCGCTTCTGGCCCGTGGAGACCTACCAGGAGGGGCGCGACCAGATCTGCCTGGACAAGCAGTTCGTGCGCAACTGGCTGCTTGCCAACTGGGACTTCCAGGGCGAGCCGCCCCACCTGCCGCAAGAGGTCATCCGATCCACGAGCGACATCTACATCCAAGCGTACGAGCGCCTGAGCGGCCTGCTGTTCCGCAGCGACAACGATCAGTGATGGGAGTGCGTCGTGGCCGTCCATGAGGAATGCGGGGTGTTGGGTATCTGCTCGCCGCAGCCGATCGATGCGGCGCAGGTCATCTACCACGGCCTCTACGCGCTGCAGCACCGCGGCCAGGAGAGCTGCGGCATCGTGGTGAACGACGACGGCGTGCTGGTCTCGCACAAGGACCTGGGGCTCGTGGGCGAGGTCTTCAAGGCTTCCGTCCTGCACGCGCTGCCCCGGGGTCGCATGGCGGTGGGGCATGTGCGCTATGGCACGACCGGTGCCACCAACCGCGCCAACTGCCAGCCCATGGAAGTCAACCATCAGAAGGGCAATCTGGCCATCGCGCACAACGGCAATCTGAGCAATGCGGCGCAGCTGCGTGACCAACTCGAACTCGGTGGCGCCATCTTCCATAGCACGAGCGACACGGAGATCATCGCCTATGTCCTGACCAGGGAACGTCTGATCGCGCCTTCCATCGAGGAGGCGGCGAACCGCGCGATGAACGTGCTCGAGGGTGCGTACTCGCTGGTGCTCATGTCGTCGCAGAAGCTCCTGTGCGTGCGCGACCCGTATGGCTTCCGTCCGCTTTGCATCGGTCAGACCCGGCAGGGCGCTTACGTCGTCGCTTCCGAGACCGCGGCGCTCAAGGCGGTGGGTGCATGTTTCGTGAGGGACGTCGCCCCCGGTGAGATCGTGATCTTCGAGGCGGGGGATAAGCCCGGCGCTCCCGCGGTCACTATGCGCTCCATAACACGGCACTGCGGCTCGCAGTCCCCGAGGCATTGCGTCTTCGAGTACATCTACTTCCTGCGTCCTGACTCCGTGGCCGACGGCGTGGGCGTGCAGGCCGCGCGCATGCGCGCCGGGGCGATCCTGGCGCAACGCTACCCTGTGGATGCCGACGTGGTGGTGGGCGTGCCGGACTCCGGCATCGACGCCGCGCTGGGTTACAGCAGGCATTCCGGCATCCCGTACATGCCGGGTCTCATCAAGAACAAGTACATCGGCCGCACCTTCATCGCGCCGCAGCAGGCCGACCGTATGGAACTGGTGCGCATCAAGCTCTCCGCCATCGAGGAATGCGTGCGCGGCAAGCGTGTGGTGCTGGTGGACGACTCCATCGTTCGCGGTACCACCAGCGCGTGCATCGTCCGCTTGCTGCGCGAGGCGGGCGCGGAACGGATACATCTGCGCATCTCGGCACCGCCGTTCCGCTTCCCCTGCTTCTATGGCACGGACGTGGACTCGCAGGAGAACCTGGTGGCATGCAAGCACAGCGTGAGCGAGATCGCGCGCATGTTGGATGTGGACAGCCTGGGCTATCTGCCCTTGGAGGACCTTCCGCAGATGATGGGTGGCAAAGGATACTGCAGCGCCTGCTTCGACGGGGACTACCCCACGCAGGTCGCGTTGGAGAGCAGGAAGAACCGCTTCGAGCAACGGCTTTCGCAGCGGGAACGGATCGAGGAAGGAGCGCGATGATGGCCAAGTACGTGTTCGTGACCGGTGGCGTCGTGTCCGGCTTGGGCAAGGGCATCACGGCGGCATCACTGGGACGCCTGCTCAAGGCGCGCGGCCTCAAGGTGGCATCCCAGAAGCTTGACCCCTACATCAACGTCGATCCCGGGACCATGAGTCCCTACCAGCATGGCGAGGTCTACGTGACCGACGACGGCGCCGAAACCGACCTCGACCTGGGCCACTACGAGCGCTTCATCGACGAGGATCTCAACCGCTACTCCAATCTCACCACCGGCAAGGTGTATTGGAGTGTACTCAACAAGGAACGCCGCGGTGAGTACCTGGGCAGCACGGTGCAGGTGATCCCGCATATCACCAACGAGATCAAGGACTTCGTCTACCGCGTTGCCTCGCACAGCGACGCGGATGTGGTGATCACGGAGATAGGCGGCACCATCGGCGACATCGAGTCGCAGCCCTTCCTTGAGGCCGCGCGCCAGATCTCGCTCGAACTGGGTCGCGAGAACGTCATGTTCATCCATGTGACCCTGGTGCCCTTCCTCAGCGGCTCCAACGACTACAAGTCCAAGCCCACCCAGCATTCCGCCAAGGAGTTGCAGGGCATGGGCATCAGCCCCGATGTCATCGTGCTGCGCAGTGACGGCGAGCTGGATGAGGGGCTCATCCGCAAGATCGCCATGTTCTGCAACGTGCAACTGGACTGCGTCATCCCCAATCTCACGCTGCCCTGCCTTTACCAAGCGCCGCTCATGTTGGAGGAAGCAGGTCTGGGACGCGCGGTCGTGCGTCGCCTGGGTCTGCCGGACGTGGCGCCTGACCTGCGTGAATGGGAGAACATGGTGCAGGCGATGCAGAATCCGCGCGCGAGCGTGCGCATCGGGCTCGTGGGCAAGTACACCCAGCTGCACGACGCCTACCTCTCCGTCGCCGAGGCCCTGCGCCATGCCGGCTATCTGCTTGGCGCACAGGTCGAGATCGACTGGATCGACTCCGAGCTCATCACGCCGGACAGTGTCGCCGGGATGCTGGGCGGCCACGCGGGCATCATCGTGCCCGGCGGCTTTGGCGACCGCGGCATCGAGGGCATGGTGCGTGCCGCGCGTTGGGCGCGCGAGAACAAGCTGCCCTATCTGGGCATCTGCTTGGGCATGCAGATCGCGGTCATCGAGTTCGCGCGCCACGTGGCGGACATCCCCGACGCATGCTCCGGCGAGTTCGACCCCGCCGGCGCCCACAAGGTGATCGACTTCATGCCCGATCAGAGCGATGAAGTGGATAAGGGCGGCACCCTGCGCTTGGGTGCCTACCCCTGCCTCATCACGCCGGGCACGATGATGGAGCACTGCTACGGCGTGGGCACGAAGACGATCAGCGAACGCCATCGCCATCGCTACGAGTTCAACAACGACTATCGCGAGCAGCTCGAAGGTGCCGGGCTCGTCATCTGCGGCCAGTCGCCCGATGGGCTGCTGGTGGAAGCGGTGGAGGTGGGGGAGCAGCCCTTCTACGTGGGCGTACAATACCACCCGGAATTCAAGAGCCGCCCCAACCGGCCCCATCCGCTGTTCGTGGGCTTCATCCGGGCTGCTCTCGAGACCGCAGGCGAACGAACGGAGGGCTGACGCATGTGTGGCATCGTTGGATATGTGGGCAATCAGGAGGCTGCTCCCATTCTGCTGGATGGTCTGAGCCGGCTCGAATATCGCGGCTACGACAGTGCTGGTGTGGCGGTGCATGATGGCGAGGCCATACACATGCTCAAGGCGAGTGGGCGTCTGCAGGCCCTACGCGAACGGGTGGACGCGGAAGGCCCGCTGCAAGGGACTTGTGGCATCGGTCACACCCGCTGGGCCACCCACGGCGCGCCCACCCAGGACAATGCGCATCCGCACTTATCCAATGACGGCAAGTTCGCGGTCGTGCACAACGGCATCATCGAGAACTACCTGGAGCAGCGTGAGGAGCTCAAGGCACGCGGCTTCGTCTTCCTGAGCGAGACCGACACCGAGGTCATCGTCCACCTGATGGACATGTACTACCAGGGTGACCTGAAGCAGGCCTTCATGCAGACGGCTGCCCGTTTGGACGGCTCCTATGCGCTGGGAATCCTGTGTGCGGACGCCCCCGGTCAGCTGCTGGTCATGAAGAACGCGAGCCCTCTGATCCTGGGCCTGGGCGCCGGCGAGAACCTGTTCGCCAGCGATGTCACGGCGCTGCTGCCCCACACGCACAACATCATCGACTTGGACGACGGTGAGATCGCGCTTATCACCAGCAACGACATCACCGTGATGGACAGTTTGGGCAACGTGCTCCAGAAGGAGGTCACCCGCGTCACCTGGAACCGCGAGGCGGCGGAGCGCGGCGGCTACGAGCACTTCATGCTCAAGGAGATCATGGAGCAGCCCAAGGCGGTCAAGTCCAGCATCGAGCCGCGTATCAGGGACGGTCGCATCGTGCTCGACGAGCTGGGCGAGCTCGCACGAGTGTTGCCGCAGATGGAGCGCGTGGTCATCACCGCGTGCGGCTCCGCCTACCATGCGGGCGTCGTGGCCGGTTATGTGATGGAGGACCTCTGCCGCATTCCCGTGCACGTGGAGGTCGCCAGCGAGCTGCGCTATCGCAACCCGCTCATGGACGAACGCACGCTGGTGGTGGTGATCTCGCAGAGTGGCGAGACGGCGGACACCATCGCTGCGCTCAGGGAATGCAAGCGTCAGGGCGCCCGCACCCTGGCCATCGTGAACGTGGTGGGCTCGACCGTCGCCAAGCTGGCCGACGGCGTGCTCTACACCTGGGCCGGCCCGGAGATAAGCGTGGCCACCACCAAGGGCTACACCACGCAGCTCGCGGTACTCAGCCTGCTGGCCATCCAACTGGCGTGGCAGCGCGGCACCATCGACGATGCGCGCTACCAGCATCTGGTGGGCGAGCTGCAGCAGTTGCCCTCCAAGTGCCAGCGAGCCATCGACCTCAACACACATGCCGCGCGTATAGCCAAGCGTTACCACGGCAAGCGCTCGCTGTTCTACATCGGCCGCAACGTGGACTACGCGGTCTGTCTGGAGGCGTCCCTCAAGCTCAAGGAGATCAGCTACATCCACAGCGAAGCCTACGCGGCCGGCGAGCTCAAGCACGGGACGATCGCGCTGATCGATCAGAACCAGCTGGTCATCGCGCTGGCCTGCTACCAGCGCCTGTTCGAGAAACTGCTCTCCAACGTGCGCGAGGTCAAGGCCCGCGGTGCGCGCGTGCTGGGCGTTGTGCGCGAGGCTGAGCGCCGTATCTACAGCGAGGCGGACGAGGCGTTGCTGGTTCCCGACGTCGACGCGATGCTCGTTCCCGTGGTCGAGATCATCCCGCTGCAGCTCTTCGCGTATCATGTTGCCAAGTGCAATGGTTGTGACATCGACAAACCCAAGAACCTGGCCAAGTCGGTCACGGTGGAATAGGAAGGACGCCAGATGACGGAAAGCTACCAAAGCCCCCTGTGCACTCGATACGCCGGTCCCCAGATGAGGGCCATCTTCAGTGATGATAAGCGCTACGGCACGTGGCGTCGTCTGTGGGTCGCGCTGGCCGAGGCCGAGCAGGAGCTGGGTCTGGAGATAAGCGATGCGCAGATCGCCCAGATGAAGGAGCACCTGGACGACATCGACTACCAGGTGGTGGCCGAGCGCGAGAAGCTGGTGCGCCACGACGTCATGGCGCACATATACGCATACGGCCTGGTGGCGCCGGACGCCAAGCCCATCATCCACCTGGGTGCCACCAGCTGCTATGTGGGCGACAACACCGACATCATCCTGCAGCGTGAGGCGCTGCTGCTGGTGCGCGCCAAGCTCGTGCGTTGCATCCGGGCGCTGGCGGACTTCGCGGAGCGCTGGGCCGGGCTCACGACGCTGGCCTACACGCACTTCCAGACCGCCCAGCCCACCACCGTGGGCAAGCGCGCCTGCCTGTGGATGCAGGACCTCGTGATGGACCTGCAGCAACTCGACTTCCGCCTGGGGCAGTTGCGCCTGCTGGGCTGCAAGGGTACGACCGGCACCTGTGCCAGCTTCCTGGAGCTCTTCGAGGGCGACGCCGGGAAAGTGCGTGAACTCGAGGCGCTCATCTGCAAGAAGATGGGCTTCCCGGGCGCTTATCCCATAAGTGGACAGACGTACACGCGCAAGGTGGATTACTTCACGCTGAGCGTGCTTTCCGGCATCGCCCAGAGCGCGGGCAAGTTCGCCGGCGACTTCCGCCTGCTCTCGCACATGCGCGAGGTCGACGAGCCCTTCGAGGCGGGACAGGTGGGGTCGAGCGCCATGGCCTACAAGCGCAATCCCATGCGCAGCGAGCGCATCGCGTCGCTGGCCCGCTACGTGGTGGCGCAGGAGGCCAACCCGGCCATGACCGCCAGCACGCAGTGGCTCGAGCGCACGCTGGACGATTCCGCCAACCGCCGCATGTGCATCCCCGAGGCCTTCCTGGCGGTGGACGGCATCCTGAACCTGTACATCAACGTGATCAGCGGCGCCGTGGTGTATCCGCAGGTCATCGGAAAGCACCTTGAGCAGGAGCTGCCCTTCTTCGCCACTGAGAACATCCTCATGCGCGCCGTCAAGGCGGGCGGCGACCGTCAGCTGCTGCACGAGGCGATCCGCGAGCACAGCACCGCCGTCATGCGCGCCGTCAAGGAGACGGGCGCCCCCAACGACCTGCTGGATCGCATCGCCGCTGATGAGCGCTTCGGGCTTTCGCGTGAGCAGCTGCAGGAGGTGCTCGCGGAGGGCGCGTGGAGCGGTATGGCGCAGCAGCAGACGCTCGAATACGTAGCGCAGGTGCGTGGGATGCTGGCGGCGGAGGACGCTGCGGACTTGGGCGATCTCGCGATCAACGTGTAGGAAGGGGACTGTCATGCTCACGGCTGTCGTTGGTATCAACTGGGGTGACGAGGGCAAGGGCCGCATGGTCGACCTGCTGAGCGAGAACTACCACGTCATCTGCCGCTACCAAGGCGGGAACAACGCGGGCCACACCGTGTGCAACGAGCGTGGCCGCTTCATCCTGAACCTGCTGCCCAGCGGCATCCTGCGCGAGGGCACTGTGAACGTGATGGGCACGGGTATGGTGATCGACCTGGAGCACTTCGCCGGCGAGGTGGGGCGCCTGCGCGATGCGGGCATCCATGTGGAGCCCAACAACCTGCTCATCAGCGATCGCGCCACCATCTGCATGCCCTACGAGCGCATCCAGGATGGTCTCGAGGAGGATCGTCTGGCGGGCAAGAAGTTCGGTTCCACGCGCCGCGGCATCGGTCCGGTCTATGGGGATAAGTACCTCAAGAAGACCCTGCGCATGGGCGACCTCTTCGATGAGGCGGGGCTCGAGCAGAAGCTGCGCGACCTGGTCGAGTGGAAGAACCTGCTGTTCTGCGGCTATGGCGCGGAGCCGATCGACGCGGATGCGATGTTGGCGTGGCTGCGTCGCTGGGGCGACTTCGCCAAGCCCTTCGTCTGCGATACCGGCGCCTACCTGGAGGCCGCGCAGGCAGCGGGCAAGGACATCATGTTCGAGGCCCAGCTGGGTGCGCTGCGTGACATCGACTACGGCATCTATC
>JAFRFV010000172.1 GCA_017434185.1 Coriobacteriales bacterium | reverse complement strand
CGCGGTCGGTCACAGGGTCGTGGGCCCACTGCACGTTTGTGCCGCCAACCACCTGCACGGCCTCGACTATGCGGTAGGACTTCTCCTGCAGGCGCGCCATGACCTCGGGCGCGATGGTGAGCATGGGCGCGGCGCAGAACGAATCGCCGGTATGCACGCCCATGGGATCGATGTTCTCGATGAAGCAGACGGTGATCATGTTGCCCTTGGCGTCGCGGACGACCTCGAGCTCGAGCTCCTCCCAACCGAGCACGCTCTCCTCAACGAGCACCTCGTGCACGGGGGACGCCGCCAGACCGCGCGCCACGACGGTGCGCAGCTCCTCGACGTTGTAGACCAAGCCGCCGCCGGTGCCGCCCATGGTATAGGCCGGACGCAGCACGCAGGGATACCCCAGCTCGCCGGCGATCTCGACCGCATCCTGCACGCTGTAGGCCACACGGCTGCGGGCCATCTCGATGCCCAGACTCGCCATGGTCTCCTTGAAGGCGTTGCGGTCCTCGCCGCGCTCGATGGCGTCGATCTGGACGCCGATCACCTTCACGTCGTACTTATCCAGAACACCCTTCTTGGCGAGCTCGGCCGCCAGATTGAGGCCGGACTGGCCACCCAGGTTGGGCAGCAGCGCGTCGGGGCGCTCCTTGGCGATAATCTGCTCGAGACGCTGAGCGTTGAGGGGTTCGATGTAGGTCACGTCGGCGGTGCCGGGATCCGTCATGATCGTGGCGGGATTCGAGTTCACCAGCACGATCTCGTACCCCAGCTTCTTGAGGGCCTTGCAGGCCTGGGTTCCGGAATAATCGAACTCGCAGGCTTGGCCGATGATGATGGGGCCGGATCCGATGATCAGGACCTTGTGGACGTCGGTACGCTTGGGCATGCTAGCCTCCCTTTCTCTCGCGCATCTGGGCATCTCCGTACCCTTTTGGATGCTTCCCCCGCGAACGGGGTAAAAGGCGAAAACCGATTTCGAACAGTATAGAAGAAAGACGCCCCACGTATGCGGGGCGTCTGCTGTTCGTGTGTTGGCTTTCGGGGATAAGCGCTTACAGGATCTCGTCGTCGTATTCCGGCTTCATGATCTCCGCCGCCAGCGCGGCAATCTGCGGCCAGGGCGCGTAGTGGAACGCATCGCCCTTCCAGTCGCGTTCGCTGGACATGCGGCGGGTGCAGGCCTTCTCGTACCAATCGGCACCCTTGCGCACGTCGGGGATGGTCACATGCACGAAGCGGTCACGCGCGGCGTTGGCCACCACGGCGCCGAAGAGGAACCTGTTGGGCAGGAACTTGATGACCTGCAGGTCGATGGCGGCGCACTGCTCCTGCAGGTCGGCCTCCATGAGCTTCTGGAACTCCTCGTACTTAGCGAAATCGGACCAGTCGGTGTCGAGCCAGGCTTTGAGATCCATGGTATCCCCCTTCTCTACATGAACTTACGGGCGACCTTCACGGCATTGCGCACGCTGCCGATGGCGCCACGGTTGCTGGGCAGGGTCCGCTGCACCTTGGACACCATGCGGGAGACATCGTTCACCTGACGCGTCACCTGCTTGACGGTGCTGGAGGGGCGGGTCACCGTGACCTGCACGGGCTTGGGCTTGGAGAACAGGCTGCCCGTGTTGTGGCTGTTGTGCTGCTTGACGGGAGAGAGTGCGGGCACGCCCATCGGGTAGATGGTCTGCTGACGCTGATAGTAGGGCTGCGGCGCGGTGTAGCTGTTCTTGGCACCGTACCAACCCAGGTTGGCGGGGATGCTGCTGCTCTGCTTCTTGCCGCCGAAGATGCTCGCGACGGCGGTGTTGAGCACGCCTGCGATGAGCTGCTTGTTCTCGCTCTTGGCCTGAGCGGCGCGCTGGGCTTCCGCTTCCGCACGCTCGGCTTCCGCCTGCGCTGCGGCGGCCTGGGCGGCAGCCTCCTGTTCAGCGGCGATGCGGGCGCGTTCGGCCTCGATGGCCACACCCATGGGAGCGAGGCAGTACGGGCAGGTGTCCTGCTCGTCCACATCCACGTACGAATCGCAGTATTCGCAGACCAGTTTCACGGTCATGGGCGTTTTCCTTTCTCCCGATGCATCAAAGAAGAGGGCGAGCCCTCCAGTGCAAGTATAGCACCGAGGGCTCGCACACGCGCAATGGTTGACGAGCTGCTACTAGCCGGCGAACTCGTTGTCGAAGTAGGGCAGATGCGGATCGAACGCGAAGGGCAGCTCCACCTTGCCCGCATGCTGCCAGCCGGGGTCGTAGATGTTGGCCTCGAAGAGCTGGGTGTCATAGCTGGGTTCGGCGACCAGGTAGATGAGCTGCTTGCTCACGACCATGCTCTCCGGCACCTCGTACTGCTGGTAGGCGATCGTGTAGCGTACGGTGAGTTCACCGCCATCGGCGGTGGTCTTCACGACGCTGTACTCGACGATGTTGCCGGCGTCATCATAGGTGGCCGTCGCCTTGCAATTGCGGTAGTAGCCGGTGGACGAAGCCGTGGCAGTGGAGGTCCCATCCGCACCGACGGCACCGTAGATGGTCGAGAACGTGTCACTGTCGCCCATGTAGTACACGGTGCCCTTGCTCCCGTTCACCACACCATCGGTTCCGCGGGTGAGCGTCACCTCGATCTCGTCGTTGGACTTACCGTTGGGGCCGTAGTAGTAGTTGAGGCCCACGGAGTCGTACTTCCAGTACATATCGGGGCTCTCACCCAGCTCGCCGCCCTGGTACAGGCGGTTCTGCGAGTCGTAGGTGAATGCCTGCTGGTAGCTCCATCCGGGATAGTAGGTGGTGATGACCTGCAGGTTCCCGTCCGCATCGTAGGAATAGTAGACCTCGTTGGTGTACTCGTCCGAGGTACCGGCGTTGTATGTCGTGTAGGACCGGGAGGTGCGGCCCTGCTCGTCGTACTTGTACGTGCGCTCGATCCTGTTCGAACCGCTGTCGAAGTCCACCTGGGTCACGTACCTATCCACCGTACCGTCGGCATTGTACGTGTACTCCTTGATCTGCTTGCCCGACCAATCGGGGCTCGTGCTGGTCCAACGCATCACCCGCAGGTCGCTGCCACGCAGGATGTCGTAGTTGTACTTGTCCTGGTACTGCACGACACCGCTCGCATCCTTGAACGAGGTCTCCTCCACCGCGGACACCGGCAGGTAGATGTACTTGTTGCCGGGTGCGGGCTGCTGGATGGTGCCGGGGCCATCGACCGGATTGCTGCCGGGATCGCCCGTGACGACGGGTGCGGGCGTGGGTGTGGGATCACCGCCGCGGCCCCAGATGACAATCGCCGCGATGCCGGCACCCAGCAGCAACACCGCCGCCAGGATGAGCGCGATGATCAGCCAGAGCTTATTCTTCTTCTTGGGCGGCTGCGGGGCCTGGTGGGCACCATGCTGTCCTTGATGTGGCGGCGGATAAGCGCCACCAACCGGGGCCTGCTGCTGCACCTGCGGCTGCACCGGCGGCTGCACCTGGGTCACCTGCAGCTGCGCACCGCAGTTGATGCAGAACCTGCTGCCGTCGGGAATCTGCGCTCCGCAATTGGGACAGAACATCCGATATACCTCCTCTCTCATCCCCTGCGCCTACGTGGGGCTGGGTCCTAGCCGGCGAAGTCGTTGGCGACACCTATGTAGGTGTCGGCCGCCGCCACCAGGTCGCCGATGGGCTGGTAGCCTGGCTCCCAGATGGAGACGGTGAAGAGCTCGATCGTGTAGGAGGGCTCCACCACGAAGTACTTGAGCGCCTTGGAGTCAGCCACGGTCACGGGCACGGTGTAGGCCTGGTAGCTGATGTCCCAGACGCACACGTCGTTGCCGTTCTTCCCGTACTTGTTGATCTGCATGTGGGTGACGTTGTTGTTGCTGTCGAAGGCCACGTTGGCGCTGCCATCGCTGTAATAGCCGTTCTTGCAGCTGAATTCCGCATAGGGCCAGAAGCCGTCGATGATCTGGTAGGTGGTGCTGAAGGTGTACTCGACTTCCTTGCTGCTGCCGTTCTCGAAGAAGCACTCACCATTGGAGCCGTTGGCATAGCCATCGGAACCATAGACGATGCTCACACCATCCTTGGCGCCGCCGTTGCCGGTGTAGACCTCGAAGTAGGTGAGCTGGTTCTTGCCGTTGTACTGGTACTTGTTCGCCACGTAATCGGCGCCACCGGCGGTGAGCAGGTTGCCTGCGGAGTCGTAGGTGTAGATTGCCTCGTCGGTCCAGCCGTCACCCTCGAAGACGGTCTTGATCTTGGTCAGGTTGCCCTGGGCATCGTAGGTGTAGGTGCCGGTGGACTTCCATTCGTCGGAGCTCTGGTAGTTGCGGGTGGTGACCAGCTTGCTGATGCGGCCGTTGGCATCGTAGCTGTACTCGCGCAGGACCTTGGTGGAGTTGCCATCGTACTCCATGACGTTCAAGTAGGTCTTCACACGCATGTCGCCGGGCTCGTTGCTCATGTAGGTGTATTCCTTGTAGAACGCACCGTCGAAGCCGTTGTTCTTCATGTCGTACCTGGTCACACGGCCGGATGCATCACGCTCCACGGTCTCGGTGTAGGTGTAGCCGTAGCTGCCCTTATCCTCGAAGACCACCTTGGTGGGCAGATAGACGGTCGTGGTCTGGGGCTCCACGCTGGGGCTGCCGCTGGGATTGGGCGTCGTGCCGTTGTAGGGCATGACCGTGACGTTGCTGTCGGGGGTGTTGGGAGTGGTCACGTTGACGGTGGGCGTGGGCTCCGGCTTGGGCGTCTTGGCCCAGGGCTTGGCGATGGCCAGCACGAGACCACCGGCCAGCAGCAGCACCGCCGCCGCCACCGTGAGCGCGATGATCAGACCCTTGCTGCCCTTGCCCTTGGGAGTTTGCGGGGGCGGGACCTGCTGGTAGGGTGCGAAGGGCTGGGTGGGCTGCTGATAGGCGGGTTGTTGCACCGGGGCCTGCTGTACTGTGGGCTGCTGGCCCATGCCAGCGGCACCGGGCATCTTGAAGCCGCAGTTCAAGCAGAACTTGCTCCCATCGGGCAACTGCGCACCGCAGTTGGGACAGAACATGTCGCTTTCCTCCTTCCGTAGGCGCTTATCCACATGATCACGAAGTGGAGCGGCACCGTCCCGGGGTCATAGATCAAGGTCCAGACCCACCGGACAGTGGTCGCTCCCCATCACCTGAGGGTAGATGCTGGCGTCACGCAGGACGGGCAGCAGCTGAGGCGAGATGACGAAGTAATCTATGCGCCATCCCACATTACGCTCTCTTGCTCGCGTGCGCATACTCCACCAGGAGTATGCTTCGCGAACATCCGGATACAGATGCCTGAAACTGTCCACGAAACCGGCATCCAGCAGCTCCTGGAACTTGGCGCGTTCCTGGTCGCTGAAGCCCGGCGTCTCGTGGTTGGAATCGGGGTTCTTGAGATCGATCTCCTGATGGGCAACGTTCAGGTCGCCGCACATGACGACCGGCTTGCTTGCGGAAAGCCCGCAGAGGAAGTCGCGCATGCGGTCCTCGAAGTCCATGCGGAAGTCGATGCGCTTGAGTTGGTCCTGTGAATTGGGCGAATAGACGCAGACGAACCAGAGATCCGGCAACTCGACGGCGAGCACGCGGCCCTCCGGATCCGTCTCGCCGGGCTCGAAGCCGTAGAGCACCTGCAGCGCCTCCTGCTTGGAGAACACCGCCGTGCCGCTGTAGCCCTTCTTCTGGGCGTAGTTCCAATACTGGTGGTAGCCGGGCAGGTCGAGATCGATCTGGCCCTGTTGCAGCTTGATCTCCTGCACGGCGAAGACATCCGCATCGAAAGTCGCGAAGACCTCGTCGAATCCCTTCGTGCGCGCCGCGCGCAGGCCGTTCATATTCCAGGAGATGAGCCGCATGATGCCTCCCTCGTGCCTAGTAGCTTCCACCACCCATACCAACGAAGATGAGGAGGAAGAACAGCATGACCGCCAGGATGACCAGAGCCACCCTCAGACCGCTGACGGGCGCGGTGCCGGAGACCTTGCCGGTCTGCCCGTTGACCATGAACTGGTAGAGCTTGCCGTTGTAGGTGAAGCTGGAGATCCACAGCGGGAGCAGCAGGTACTTGTAGGTGACACCGGAAAGGTCCATGTGCACGCTCAGGTTGGCCACGTGATCCGCGTTGTTCTCGCGGCGGATCTTGGTCTCGATCAGACTCTGCACCTTGCCGTACATGCTGTTCATGGCCACGCGCCAGCCGTCCTTGAGACCCACGCTGTAACGCTCCGCCGCGAAACCGGCCAGGTATTCGGGCTGGTAGACCTTGGCGTTGTTGGTGTCGAACGGAGCTACGCCGCGCAGGAAGCCCTCGTTGTGCTGGGTACTGGCAGCCACCAACTCGTCGTCGAAGGCGCAGCTGAAAGTGCCGCTGGTGGCGTACCAATCCGTGCGGGTGTGGAGATTGCCGTCCTCGTCCTGCCAGGTGAAGTCACGACCATAGCGGGCGGTGTAGCTGCTGTAGGTCTTGGCATCGAAGGTCCAATAGGGCAGATAGACGCCGTGGAAGGCATCGGGATTCACGCTCTGCTTGGCCTTGGTGGGGGTGAAGAACTTGCCCTTGAGCCAGCTCTTGAACTTGGCCGCGGCCTCTTGGATGGAGATGGAGAAGGGCACCACGCCGTTGGGTGCCATGGTGTTGGGGGAATCGGTGCGCATGACCTGGTTGGAGCCGCAGTACGGACACTTGTCCGCATGCTGGAGTTCGTCGTAGATGGCCTCCGCACCGCAGTTCTTGCACACGATGCGCTTCTTGGCCACACCCCAATCCTGGTTGGCGGTCAGGGCGGTGTCGGAAAGGTCCAGTGCGATCTCGCGGGGTTTATCGTCTATCACCAGACGCAGCGTGGAGATGCCGCTGCCACCCGGGATGCCGGGAATGCCGCTCTCGACTTCCACCGTGGGCTTGGGGATGGGCTTGACGCTGTCGCAGTAGGGGCACTTGAGCATGCCCAGCTCAGGCGAGAAGAGCATGACGCCGCCGCACTGCGGGCAGTTCCTGTCCGTCACTTCCTCGGTGGCGGCGCGGCGAAGACCATCGTAATCGTACTGGACCTGGTCGGTCATGGCGGGTCCTTCCTTCCCTATGCGGATGGAGCGGCCAGGACCTGACCGCTCCATCGTCGTCACATGAATTCGCGCGGAGGACGACCGCTACTACTTGACGTCGTTCTCGTCGAAGATGTCACCGCAGTTGGGGCAGAACTTGGGCGCGACCTTGGGATCCTCGGGCTCCCAGCCGCACTTATCGCACTTGTAGCCCTTGAAGGCGGGAGCACCGCACTCCATGCAGAACTTGCCGGTGTTCTGGTGGCCGCACTTGCTGCAGGTCCATGCCTCGGCGGGAGCGGGCTTGGCGGTGCCGCAGTCCATGCAGAACTTGCCGGTGTTGCCAGCCTTGCCGCACTTGGGGCAGGTCCAGCCAGCGGGAGCGGCAGCGGGGGCGCCACCGATGCCCGGGATGGGAGCATACTGGCCCTGCGGCGCGCCATAGCCCTGGCCGGCGCCGTACTGGGGCTGGTAGCCCGTGCCCTGCTGACCGGCGGCATACAGACCGGCGATGTCGCCACCAGCGGCGTTGGAGGCCATGTTGAGGCCGGCGAAGGCCATCATG
This sequence comes from Coriobacteriales bacterium, assembly GCA_017434185.1. Taxonomy (GTDB): domain Bacteria; phylum Actinomycetota; class Coriobacteriia; order Coriobacteriales; family RUG844; genus RGIG2431. The sequence goes on along the minus strand of JAFRFV010000172.1, from coordinate 3,125 downwards.
CCACCAGCGTTCTCGTTGTTGGCGGCGTCCACCATGGCGGTCGACTTGGCGTCCACCAGACGGCCGGCAGCCATGTTGGGATCGCGGTAGATACCAGCGCGCTGGGCTTCCTTGATCATCTTCTCGTCTTCTTCCGTGGCCTTCACGGAATTGACACCGAAGCTGTAGATCTCGATACCGCGCTTGTTGCGCCAGTCCTCGGAGAGCTCGATCTTCAGGGCCTCGGCGATCTCACGGGTCTTGGCGGGCAGCATGGAGTAACGGATACCCATGGCGGAGACGCGTGCGAAGGCGGGCTGGAGAGCGGTCATGAGCTCGCTCTTGAGCTGGGAGTCGATCTCGCTGCGCAGGAACTTGTCACGGGCATTGCCGCAGACGCGCTTGTAGAACAGCAGCGGGTCCTTGATCATGTAGCTGTACTCGCCGTTGCAGCGGATGTTGATGTCCAGGTCCAGACCCACGTTGGTGTCGACCACGCGGTAGGGGATCGGGCTGGCGGTGCCGTACTTGTTGCCGTAGATCTCCTTCATGTTGAAGTAGTACACACGCTGGTCCTTCATGGTGTCGCCACCAGCGGTGAAACGGCGGACGAAGATCTTGGCGGAGCCGAGGATGGCATCCTTGAGCTCGCCATCGACCAGACCGGTGAGCATGGAGGGCTCGGTGGAGGAGTTCCAGATGAACTCGCCGGGCTCGCCGCAGAACTCGACGATCTCGCCCTGCTGGACGATGATCATGAACTGGCCGTCATTGACGGCGATGATGGAACCATTGGAGATCAGATTGTCAGAACCCTTGGTGTTCTGGCTGCGCCTGTTGTCGATGCGCTTCTGACCCTTGCACATGAGCACGTCGGGGCTCAAGGACTCGCAGTAGAAATACTCGCGCCACTGGTCGGCCAGGACGCCCTCGAGTCCGCTCTTCGCAGCGTTGATAAGACCCATTCTCAACTCCTTCTCTTAGAACTTCCGCGTTGCACAGCGGCGCAGCAGCGTGCTGCGCAACCAGTGAGAAAGATACCACATCTCACGGTGAGCGGTTGCCTGCTTCACACAACTTTTCGAACTTGTTTCTGTGGTGTTTACAGAAATACTCCCCTTGGGGTAGGCTTAACATGGGGTGGAAGTTCGAATTCTTCCACTCTCGTAATGAAGCATCTATATAGGAGTAGCATGGACCTCTCCCTCATCGCTCTGCTGGGTCAAATCGCCACGTATCCCTCGTTGGCGGTCATCATCATCCTGGTGATCGGCGTGACGATCGTCTCCGGCGCCACCGATGCACCCAACGCCATCGCGACCGCCGTTTCCACCCGTTGCCTCTCCCCCGGTGCCGCACTGGCCCTGGCAGCCATCTTCAACTTCGTGGGACTCATGGGCATGACCTATATCTCCACCGCGGTCGCCCATACCATGTTCAGCATGGTGGACTTCAGCGGCGACACGCATCAGGCGCTGTTGGCGCTGGTGGCGGCCATGATAGGTTCCATCCTCTGGGGCGTGTTCTGCTGGTACAAGGGCATCCCCGCATCCAAGTCGCACTCGCTCATCGCCGGCATCACCGGCGGTGCCATAGCCCTCAACGGCATGAAGGGCGTGATCATCAGCGAGTGGGCCAAGGTCATCTACGGTATGGTCTTCTCGCTGGTGGCGGGCTTCATACTGGGCTGGATCTTCACACGACTCATCGAGAAGCTCTTCGCCCACACCAACCGCAACACGTCCAATAGGATCTGCGTGGTCCTGCAGGACGTGATGGCCTGCGCCATGGCCTTCCTCCACGGCGCCCAGGATGGGCAGAAGTTCATGAGCATCGCGATCCTGGGTATCGCGCTGAGCATGGGTATCGAGACCAGCAGTGCCGGCTTCCCCCTGTGGCTCATGATCACCTGCTCGCTGGCCATCAGCCTGGGTACGCTCATCGGCGGCAAGCGCATCATCAAGAACGTCGCGATGAAGATGGTCCAGCTGGAGAAATACCAGGGCGTGGCGGCATCCCTCTCCACCAGCACCACCCTGCTGGTGAGCAGCCTCACGGGCATGCCGGTGAGCACCTCGCACTGCAGCACGAGCGCCATCATGGGCGTGGGCGCCGAGCGCAACATCAAGAAGGTCAAGTGGGATGTGGCCGGCGGTATGGTCAAGGCCTGGATCCTCACCTTCCCCTGCTGCGGAGCCATCGGCTGGGCGCTGGCCAAGGTATTCATGCTGTTCTAGCGTTACGCTGACGGGCGCAGACCCAGGATCCAGGAGAGCACCGCGACTCCTATCATGATGCCGCCGATGATGCGGTTGAGCGTGATCTGCTCGACGCGCAGGGCGACGAGCGCTGCGATCTTGGAGCCCACGAAGGCACTCGCCGCGACGGTGAGTGCGAGTCCCACGGGGGGCAGCTCGCCGATGAGCACATGCGAGACGAGGGCGACCGTGGCCACGAAGATGGTGATGAGCAGGCTGGTGCCCAGCGCGTCCTTCATCTCGTAGCACAGGATGTAGGACAGGATCATGAGCACCATCGCGCCGCCGCCCATGCCCAGACTGCCGCAGATGAGCCCCACCCAGATGGATGCGAGAACCATGAGCAGTTTCTGATGTTTCGCGAAGCGCTGCATGAAGTCACCCACCATGCCTTCGCTCCCCTTCGAGAAGACGATGAAGAACAGACCCGAAAGGGCGCTCACCGCGACGATGCCATGGCCAAGCACCAGATTGGGCAGCAGCGAGCCGAGCCAACTGCCCACCACGGTGAAGACCAATATGAGTATGAGCATGAGAGTGCCGCTCTTGAAGTCGACGTGCCCCTTGCGGGCATAGGAGGCCGTGGCGCTGCCCGCGGACACGATGTCCGTGAGCAGGCCGATGGATGTGGCCTCGTAGGCGGGCATACCCAACACCGCCATGAGTATGGGTGCGGCGACGATGGTGGCGGTCACTCCGCCGATGCCGCAGGCGAAGCCCGCGACCAGACCCAGTACTATGCCAAGGACGTAGGTCACTCGCCCTTGTTCCCGCCGTCCAGCGGCTCGGTGGGTTCCTGATCGCGCGCGACAGGAGCGGGCGTGGGTGCGGCGTCACGCGGCAACGGCGGCACCGGAGCACCGGCTGCGCGCGCCTCGGCGAGCGCCT
>JAFRFV010000171.1 GCA_017434185.1 Coriobacteriales bacterium | reverse complement strand
TTGATGAAGGGCGCCAGCGTGACCGCGAACACGCAGATGCCCACGAACGCCGCGGGGCTTATCCCCTGCTGGAGCTGTTGGAGGGCGGGCTCGAGCTGCTCCTGGGGCAGACCGGCCGCCTGCAGGGTCGCCATCTGCTTGCCCAGGTACGCCTGCATGCTGGGATCGAAGGTGTTGGGGAAGACGAGGAAGAACAGCGCAACGCCCGCCACGCTCAACAGCGCCGGTGCGAGCCACGCGGCAAGGTACCAGCGTACGTTGCCCCTGAGGTGCGGATGCCAGGGCAGGGGCACCTCTTCTTTGCCACGCAGGATGAGCTTGGTCAGCAGCACGCTCACAAGGGGCATGAACATGACGATTCCCGCCGCAGTAGGCAGCAGCTGCTTCGCCTGGAACGCGTCCACGCCGTTGTGCACCAGATCGAAAGCGCCGGTCGCCGCGATGAGCGCGCCCATGATCGCCCATGAGAGCCCGAACACGAGCGCCAGATAGATGCCTATGCGCTTCATGATGCCACCTCCTGCTTGTCCGCAGTGGGAAGATCCGCGTAGGTCTCCACGCAGTAGCCCCTGAAGCCGCAGCTGGGGCACGTGAGCTTGCGCAACTTGGGCGTATGCTTGGAGAACATGAAGTCACGCTTGGCGGGCTTGAACTTGCCGCCGCATTCCGGACAGATGTAGGCGGTCTCACGGTAATACAGACGCACGATCGCGATGAGGATGGGGATCACCGCCACCATGACCGCGAAGAACGGCCACCATACGTGTGTGACGATGCCGTAGATGAGGCTTCCGTATTCCACTAGGTCGACCGCTATGCCAACCCCCAGCATGATGCGGCGGAAGTGTCGGAGTCGTTCCCTTCCTTCCATGTCGTTCTCGATGCCGCGACGGGTTGAATGGGGTAGGCGGCCCTGTTCCTTCAGGCTCCGCTGCACTTCGCTTATCACCTCAAGCTGGTGCTTATCCGCATCCATGCGCTCGTTGATGCGCGCGGACTGCTCGGTCAGCAGCAGGTCGAGGGTCTTCTCCGGATGCTCCTGAGCGAGCAGGTCGCGGATGGTGGGCACGGGCAGGTCCAGGGAGCGCAGCAGACAGATGAGTTGCAGGCGTTCCAGGTCGGCTTGGGTGTAGAGCCGATGGCCACCCTCGGAAAGAGCGCTGGGCTTGAGCAGGTTCTGGGTGTCGTAGTATTGCACCGTTCGCACGGTGACATCGCAGAGCTTGGCGAGTTCGCCGGTTGTGTAGACTGTGTCGGGCATCTTGTCACCTCCTGGATGCCACGCTAGTTCATGACGCAGCGTCACAAGCAAGCGTTTTCCGCGATTCCGTGCGAAAAAGTTTCGGATAAGCCACAAGTGGGGCCATCACTGCAAAGGATACCCCATTCCTGCTATGCTTCGTGCATCGGGAACCGATCGAGAGGGAAGGTTCGATGGAGACCACGGAAACGACCGAAGTGGCGAGCAGCGCCGGTATCCAACTGCCCGCATTCATCACACCACAATTGATATTGAGCATCGTCATCATCGTGGCGACATGCATACTCATGTCCCTGCTGCGCGTGGGTTACAGGAAGTTGAAGGAACGCCGGAGCGAGCTGTTCGTCGACCCCAACTACCAGCTCGCGGCCACACGCCTCTACCGCCTGCTGCGCGCGGTGCTGGTAGTCATGGCGGTGCTGTTCGTGTTGCAGGTGAACAACGTCGACATCGGCTCGCTGGCCACCGGCTTCGGCATCGCCGGCATCGTGGTGGCCTTCGCCGTACAGGACCTGTTGAGCGACCTGGTCATGGGCGCGCGCATCGTGAGCGACAAGTTCTTCCAGGTGGGCGACGTGGTGCGCATAGGCGACGTCGAGGGCACGGTCACCTATCTGGCGCCCCGCTGCACCAAGATCAGGTCGTCGATCGATGGCAGCACCTACACCATCTCCAATCGCAACATCACGAACGTGCAGGTCATGGGCACGCTCGTGGATGTGTCGGTGCCGCTGAGCTACGATGCCTCCCTGCGCGATGTCGACGCCGCGATGAACGAGGTCGTGGCGCGCGTCAAGTTCGTGGAGGGCGTGCAGGACGCCAGCTACGAGGGCACTCGTGACTTCGGCAGCAGGGCAGCGGAGTACCTGCTGCGCTTCCACTGCGACCCGCACGACAAGTACGCCGTGCGCAGGCGCGTGCTACGCGAGATCCAGGAGACGCTGCAGGAGTTCGGACTCGAGATCCCCTATGATCGGATCGATCTGCGTGGGATGAGCGAAGCGAAGTAGCGACGGAAATACGGGGACTGTCCCCTTTGTGAAAAAGTTACGAACGGGGACTGTCCCCTTTGTGAAAAGAGGTGCGGAATGGACGGCGGATTCGACTTCGGCGGCTTCGATGGCGGTTTCGATGGCGGCTTCGACTTCGATGCGAGCGGCTTCGACGGTGGCTTCGATGGAGGTGCTGGCGACGGCAGCGGCTTCGACGCACACTATCACGGCGGAGCCGGCATGGGCCTGTGGTGGCCCTGGTGGGGGTATCGCACCGTGATCCCCAGCCTCTACGCCATCGGCAACGCGCGCAACGCGAACGCGCCCGTCAGCTGCCCGCATTGCGGCGAACTCGTGCCGCGTACCAAGTTCTGCTGCCAGTGCGGTGAGCCCCTGCAGCGCGTGTGCAAGCAGTGCGGCACCGTGGACATGGCCGGCGGCCCCTACTGCACCGAATGCGGCGCGGCACTCGTGCGCATCTGCGCGACCTGTGGCAAGCCCGACATGGCCGGCGGCAAGCACTGCATCCACTGCGGCGCGGCGCTTGGCGACTAGGCGCTATCGCAGGATATCCGGCAACTCGTTGCGGCGCTTATCGTCCTCACCCAACTTGGCGAGCAGATCCAGCACCTTCTTCTCGCGCTTGAAGCACAGCGCGTAGTGGCAGACCTGGCTCGCGTCCGCCAGACGCCTGTCCTGGAACAACGCGCTGGCCAGCGGATACAGGATGCTCAGCGTCTCGCGCGCCTTGACGTTGCGGCGTTCCTGCTGGAAATGCCACGCCTTCACATAGCACGCGATGGCCTTGTCCAGGTTGAAGAGCTTGTGCGCCCGTGAATCGAACTTGAGATTGCTCGAGCTGTAGAGCATACCCAACTCGAGCATCTTGCGCTCGCTGTCCGGCAGGTCCTGCAGCAGCGAGTACGCGTGCTGGAACTGCTTGGTGTCCTTCTCGAAACGCGCGAACTTCTGCACGTAACCGTCCGCCTCGAGTCCGGCCGCACGCGCCTGCGCGATGAGCGCCTCGTACTCCACACGGATGTGTTGTTCCAGATCACGACGCTTGTAGTAGCTGCCACCGGCCTTGCCCAGCTCCTTGAGCTCGTCGGAGTACGACTCAATCACCGTGTGGCGCACGTTGCACAGCAGGCTCACGTCGACGTCGGCCGCCGCCCCCGCAGGGTCGACATCCAGGATGTGGTCATACGCGGCTTGGCGCGCTTCCTGATAGCGGCCAAGCTCACGCAGGGTCATCACCCACTCGAAGCAGCCGATGCGATCCGCGGGATCCAGCTGCACGAAGCGGCTCAGCAGCGATTCCGCGAACACGAGCTCACGCCAACGGTCATCCTCCCCCACCCAATTCCAATTGCCGATGCTGCGGCGGATCTTGCTCAGGCGGGACGTGACGGCGCAACGCGTTTCGGTGGTCTCGCACGCGTAGTCCACCATCGACTGCGGCAGCTGCTCGCAGATGCCCAGCGCGGCCAGGAAGTAGCGGTTCCACAGGTTGATCACCGGCTCCTGTCCCCGGTCGACCAGACGCTGGAACGACTCGCCCAGCGCCTGCCCGTAGCGCGCGTCAGCCACGACATCGACACCACG
>JAFRFV010000170.1 GCA_017434185.1 Coriobacteriales bacterium | reverse complement strand
GCTCATGAAGGCTCCCAACATCCCTGCCGCGAGCACGCCCTTCGGTGAGAGCGAGGACGACAACCCCGAGGTGCGCCGTTGGGGCACGCCACGTGAGTTCGACTTCGACAAGAAGGACCACTGGGACCTGGGCCCCGCACTGGGCATCATCGACTTCGAGCGCGGTGTCAAGCTGGCCGGCTCCCGCTTCATCCTGCTGGGTGGCATGGGCGCCCGTCTGGAGCTCGCCATCATCAACTTCATGCTGGACACGCATATCAGCCGCGGCTACAAGGAATGGTGGCCGCCCATCCTGGCCAACAAGGAGACCCTCACCGGCACCGGTCAGCTGCCCAAGTTCGAAGAGGACCTGTTCAAGACCACCGGTGGCATGTATCTGATCCCCACCGCTGAAGTCGTGCTCACCAACATCCATCGCGACGAGACCCTGGACGCCGCGCAGCTGCCGCTGCACTACACGGCGTTCACCCCCTGCTTCCGCGAGGAGGCTGGCGCCGCTGGTCGCGACACCCGCGGTCTCATCCGCGTGCATGAGTTCGACAAGGTCGAGATGGTCAAGTTCGCCACGCCCGAGACCAGCTTCGATGAGCTCGAGAGCATGGTGGTCGATGCCGAGAACATCCTGCAGCTGCTGGGTCTGCCGTACCGCGTGATCAGCCTCTGCACCGCCGACATCGGTTTCTCCGCCGCCAAGACCTACGACCTGGAGGTCTGGCTGCCCTGCTACAACGGTTACAAGGAGATAAGCTCCTGCAGCAACTGCGTCGATTTCCAGGCCCGCCGCGCCAACATCCGCTACAAGGATCCGGACAACTTCAAGGGCAGCCGCTACGTGCACACCCTGAATGGTTCCGGCCTGGCCGTTGGTCGCACCATGGCCGCCATCCTGGAGAACTACCAGCAGGCCGACGGCAGTGTCAAGGTGCCCGACGTGCTGGTTCCCTACATGGGCGGCGTCGAGGTCATCAGGCCGCAGTAACGCACGGGAGCACGGGAGTACAGGAGCGCTGTTTGGCGTGAGCGAGCGGGTCGACCTGGATAGCAAGCGTCGGGTGCGACGCGAGCACACGGATGTGAGCGCCACCAGAAGGGGCGCTGGCAACGAGCGCGACGCACACGACGACGCCGACGGCGGCGATGGCGGCGAGCAGAGTCCCCGCAGCAGGCGCATGGTCCTGATCGGGCTCGTGGCGCTCATCGTCGCGCTGACGGCTGCGCTCGCACTCGCGGTGTTCCGCTACGATGTCTTCGATCTCGACCACAGCGAGGACGCCGGCAAGATCCAGGGCTACTGGGTGAAGGAGGGAAGCGCGATCACGCTCGTGATCTCGCCCGACCAGCTCATCTTCGCCAACGGGGTGGCCTACGACTACACTCTGGACACGCTCGAGCGCACCATGGAATTCCACGTGGGCACCGTGCGTGGGCAAGCGCGCTACGAGTTCGGCAAGAACAGCGAGGGCCAGCTGGTCATGAGCCTCACCGAGACGCTCGATGGCGAGCAGGTGACCAACCGCTTCGTCAAAGTGGCCGACTGGAACGCCAAGGACACCCACGAGGACGTCTTCTACCTGCATCAGGGCTATGCGCCCACGCCCGCACCGAGCAGTGGGGGAGTGAGCGGCGGCGCTGCTCCCGGCACGCCCACGAGCGGTGGTGCGGGCAGTCTCGAGCAGCAGGATGCGCTGTTGCTGCAGCAGGCGCTTGCGGAGAACAACGCCACGGACGACGATTCCGCTGCCGAGCCCGCCGCCAGCGACGACACCGCCGCTGCCGGCGCCGCCTCCGCGAGCGAGTAGAACCGCCGCGGCACACACACGATTCCCCAGCGCGACATCTCAACCGCGTCCACGCCTTCTGTGTGTGTGCTCGCAGGCGGTTTCGAGCCGATTCCGGGCCCCTGGCACACACACGATTCCCCAGCACGACATCTCAACCGCGTCCACGCCTTCTGTGTGTGTGCTATGCGCGAAGACATGGGATAAGCGCGGCGCTTATCCCATGCTTGGCCCGCCCTTGTTGTGTCCCATTTCATGGACTTTAAGACCCGGGTAAGACTCGGGTTGGAAATCATACGGATGGTTTTAAGATTCGTCGTGATTATTTTAAGACGGGTTCTCTAGGATGAGGGTGTCAGCAACCCACACCACAGAATCCGGAGGCTCCCCATGATCATCTCACATTGAAGCGCACTGGAACTTTGGATGGCCCGGAAGGAGGCGCCCGCCAGCAACGAGTGGCTTCCGGCAACGAAGGAGCTCTGCTCGTATACGGATCCGCACACCGTCCAGAACATGGCGGAGCGGCTGGGGCTGGCCATACCCCTGCACCTGCTGACAGTGAGTCGCGCGCAGTATGGTCGCAGGGCATGCGCGAAGATGCATCTCGACGAAAGCTGCCTGGGGTATCCGTGCGTCGTGATGCTCGAGCCGGATGTCGCGGTGGTGGTCCCGGAACTCGCCTTCATGCAGACGACCGTCGATCGTTCCCCCATCGGGAATCTGCTGCTGGCCTTCGAGCTCTGCGGGCAGTATGACGGTGCGGCGCCGCTGATGTCGCCCGTTTCCTTGGAGGCCTTGGTGCAGTGCCGCGGGCGCAAGAGCGGCACGGAGGACACCCGCGATGTCCTGGAGTTTCTGAGGCCGGGATCGAAATCGCATGTGGAGACGGTGCTGCTCCTTCTCATCATGATGATAAGCGCTGCCTGTGGTGTCCGTTTGCCCGCGGGCGAGCTCAACGTGCCCGTCGCCATCAACTCAGCACAGCGCCATGTCTTCAAACGCGACTTCCTCATGCCCGACATCGTGTGGAGGGAGCAGCGCTTGGTGGTCGAGTACGATTCGAGGCAGTGGCACAGCGACTATGCACGTAGGGAGAGTGACACACTCAAAGGCAATGCATTCCAGGACTCGGGCTACGACTACATCTGCATCACGAAGTCGCAGATCGAGGATCCCGGTGTCTTCTTCGTGCAGCTGAAAGCCATCGCCCGGGCGCTGGGCCATGCGCTCCCGGAGCGATTGACGCAACGTCGGCTCGCGGAGTTCTACCGCCTGCGCATGGAGCTGTCGCCCGACTGGCTGGGCCGCGCCGACGCCCTCGCTCGTCGCATCGATTTCCCGTGCGGGCTACCGTAACTCCCGGCGGCGTCGGCGGCGT
>JAFRFV010000169.1 GCA_017434185.1 Coriobacteriales bacterium | reverse complement strand
TGCACAAGTTGCGTGCAAGTGCTGGTGAACTTGTTATGATTCCGTTGCTCTACTGTGCTGCAGCGCTTATCCCCCACCGAGGCGGTGTTGCCTGTCATGCGTGTTTAGCGCGATAATCAACGGATAGGATTCACGCACGGATAGGGGAGTGAACATGGTCAAGAAGCTTCTGATGGGCAATGAGGCCTTCGCTCAGGCGGCTTTGGAGGCTGGTGTCAACGTGGTGGCGGGATATCCCGGTACGCCTTCTTCGGAACTGGTGGAGACCGTTGCCAAGCTGCATGCCGCCGGCAGCGCGCATGACGTCTATGTGGAGTGGTCCACCAACGAGGCCATGGCCTTGGAGGTCACCGCGGCTGCATCGTATGCCGGAGCCCGCGCGCTGTTCACCTGTAAGAACGTGGGTATGAACGTGGCGAGCGACCCGCTCATGAGCCTCAATTACGTGGGTGTCAACGGAGGCATGGTGCTGTTCGTGGCCGACGATCCCGGTCCCATCTCCAGCCAGACCGAGCAGGACACCCGCCGTTACGCAGCCTTCGCCAAGGTGCCGGTGCTCGACCCCGCCACTCCCGATCAGGGCTTCGCGATGATGAAGGCCGCGTTCGAGCTTTCCGAGCGCCATCACACGCCGGTCATCGTGCGTCCCACCACGCGCATCAACCACGCATCAACCTACTTCGAAGTGCAGGAGGAGACCCACGGTCGTGCACTGCCCCAGGAGCCCTTCGAGGGTGGTCCCAAGTATGTCATCCTGCCCGTGCGCGCCTACGCCGCCCACAAGGAGGTCAACGAGCGTCTGGACCGCATGGCCAGCGTCGATTTCGTGAGCGACCCGCAGTTCAACGTCTTCAACCCCATGTTCGAGTACGTGCCCGATGATTTGGTCGAGCCCAAGCTGGGCATCCTGTGCGGCGGCGTCTCGACCGCCTATGCCCGCGAGGCTCTGGCCATGCTGCAGCAGCGCGCCTCCGCGGCTGGCATGCAGCTTCCGGCGTATCGCTTCATGCAGGTGGGCACGCCGTATCCCTTCCCCAAGGACCTGGTGAGCGTGTTCATGCAGGGTCTCACTGACGTGCTCGTGATCGAGGAGCAGGATAGCTTCCTGGAGGATCAGCTCAATGCTCTGAGCGGCGAGCGCAACGTGATTCTTAACGTGTACGGTAAACTTACCGGTCATGCGCTCACGCGAGGCGAGAACTCCGTGGATGATTGCCTAGAGCGCTTGGCGCAGTTCCTGGGCGTGTACGAGGAGTCAGTTGCATCCAGCTTCCAGCGCTATGTCGCGCCGGAGTCCGAGCCGCTGCCCGTGCGTCCGCCCACCCTGTGCGCCGGCTGCCCGCACCGCGGCAGTTTCTATGCCCTCAAGAAGGCGCTTGGCAAGCGCGAGGCCGTGCTCTGTGGCGACATCGGCTGCTACACGCTGGGCAGCGCCGCGCCGCTCAAGGCTGTCGAGACCTGCCTGTGCATGGGCGCGGGCATCACGATGGCACAGGGCTTCAGTGTGGTGAAGCCGGGCGCCAAGTGCATCGGCATCGTGGGTGACTCCACGTTCTTCGCCAGCGGTCTGCCCGGACTCACCAACGCCGTCTACAACCAGCATGACATCACCGTGGTGGTGCTCGACAACGCCACCACCGCCATGACCGGCGCGCAACCGCATCCAGGCACCGGCATCACGCTCATGGGTCCCAAGCATGAGGGCATCAGCATCCCGGGCATCTTCGAGGCCTGCGGCTTCAAGAAGGTGCTCACCGCCAATCCGCTCGACCTGGAGGCCAGCGTGGCGGCGGCCAAGGAGGCCATCGACTTCGAGGGTCCCAGCGCGCTCGTGTTCGTGAGTCCCTGCATCCAGTTGACCAAGCCCGGCAAGCCCGTGACCATCGATCCGGATATCTGCACCGGTTGCAAGAAGTGCATCACGAGCATCGGTTGCCCGGGCATCGCGTTCTCCGCGGACGCCGCCGGCCCCAAGAGCGGTTCGCGCGGACAGGCATACGTCGATCCCAGCCTGTGCAACGGCTGCACGCTCTGCACCCAGGTCTGTCCCTTCCACGCCATCAAGAAGGAGGTCTGCGATGATTAACATCCTGCTTGCTGGTGTTGGCGGTCAGGGTACCGTTCTTGCCGCGAAGGTTCTCGCACAGGCCGCTCAGGAGAAGGGCTGGCAGGTGCGCACCGCCGAGACCATCGGTATGTCGCAGCGTGGCGGCAGCGTCACCAGTCATGTGCGTATGGGTGACGGCGATGAGGAAGTGTTCGCGCCGCTCATCGCCAACGGCTGTGCACAGATGATCATCGCCTTCGAGCCCGCCGAGGCCGCGCGCTCGCTGCAGTTCCTCGCCCCCGGCGGCATCATCGTGTGCGCCAAGAGCGCCATGCAGCCGGTCACCGTCGCCCTGAGCGGCAGCGCCTACCACCCCGAGGTGCTTCTTGACGCACTGCGCGACCAGCTCGTGGATGGCCGTCGCCTGGTGGTGGTCGATGACGTCGAGTTGGTGCAGGAGCTGGGCAATCGCAAGGCCCTCAACACGCTGCTGCTGGCCTGCGCGATCAAGGCGGGGGAGGGCGTGCTGCCCCTTTCGCTGGACGATTTGCGCGCCGCCATCACCGCCTGCGTCAAGGAGCGCTTCGTGCCCCTCAACCTGCGCGCCATCGATATCGTCGAAGCCAAGTAACCGTCAGGCGCTTACAGTCGTGTCTCGATGAGCTCGTGTATGCAACGCACGAGCGCGACCTGTCGCTTGTGGAAATCGTCGATGCTGGGCCTGATACGTTTGCCCAGTAGCTTCGCTATGTCCGCGGCGAGCAGGTCCATGCTCTCGATACGGGCGAGATGATCGCTGCAGATGGAGATCTGCCGGTACCCCATGCCGATGAAGGCGTTCATGCGCTTGAGGTCGTAATGGAATTGCTCGGGGCTGAGATGGGTCAGGTCCGATTGGTATTCTGCGAGCAGTTTCGCATCCTTCCAGAACAGATCCGGCCTGAGGGTCGTGCGCTTCAGGGCACTGCGCGGATTCGTGGTCAGGCTGATCTCCTTGTTGAGCTCGGGCAGAGGGAGCTTGTAACCGCCTAGCGAATAGGGGAGCGTGAGCCTCATGGAGGATTCTATCTCCTTGGGCGAATCGGCTTTGGCGGCGATGAAGGGCAGCGCCTTCTTCGCTTTCGCCGTGCCCTGGGTTGTGGGAACCTTCGCAAGGAAGGCGCGGGCTGATTCCGGAGTCATGAGTTGGATGCGGCTCGTGAGACCCGTGGGGGAGAACTCGTTGTGGCAGTAGGTTGAGCAGAAGCGGTAGCCAAAGAAGATGAGCTGGGGCAAGCTAAGCTCGTTCGCGAGTTGGAGGAAGCAGAGCTCCGGGGTCGCCACGCTCAAGCCCTCGTGGATGGGTACGATGCAGGGCAGCTTGCCGCAGTCGCGCATGACGGTGCGCTGTTGGCCGTTGCCCGCACGCTGCTCCTTCGCGCCAACCAGATGGACGATGGGCAGGCTCAGACCCTCGTCGCTCGCGAGCAGCAGAGCTTCGCGCTTGTGCAACGATGCTGATCGGTTCGTGTGGATGGGCGTGGGCTTGCGTGACAGCAGATCCGTGTTCCGCTGCCAGAACTCATACCCGGTCTTTCCCGCGAGGATCACGTCCATACTTCGAGTCCTGCCAATTTCAAGGAGAAGTGTGTGATTTCTTCCCGTTGCATCCTATCCCAGCACTGTGGAAACAGCATCAAGGAGTGTACTTTCCCAACTGGGCGCCATGGGCGAGTTCGCTAAAATCACACACTTCCCCTTGAAATTGGCAGACACGCGAGTAGCGATGTGTCCGCGCATTGCGGATATGCGCTTGCAATCGGCGCTGTTTAGCGCAAGAATGAACGCAAGTCCGGGTTCCGTGCATCCTCGAACGAAGCGTGAAGCTTTCCGGCGGCGACGAGCCGCTTTTCTTTCGCCCGGTATCCCGCGCCCGCAAGCGCTGAAGAAAGGAATCCGCCATGAAGATGACCCAAGAGCAACTCGACCTGATCAAGAAGCAGTTCGCGACCCTCAAGGATCGCAGCCCGTTCTATGCCAAGAAGTTCGAAGGCATCGACATCGCTTCGATCGACTCGCAGGAGGAGTTCGAGAAGCTGCCCTTCAGCGAGAAGAACGACCTGCGCGAGGCCTATCCGCTGGGCCTGATGGCCGTGCCCGAGGAGCAGATCGTGCGCATCCACAGCTCCAGTGGCACCACCGGTACGCCCGTCGTGATTCCCTACACCCAGAAGGACGTCGACGACTGGGCCATCCAGTTCGCCCGTTGCTACGAGATGGCCGGTATCACCAACAAGGATCGCATCCAGATCACTCCCGGCTATGGTCTGTGGACCGCGGGTATCGGTTTCCAGCTGGGTTGCGAGCGTCTGGGCGCCATGGCCATCCCCATGGGCCCCGGCAACACCGACAAGCAGCTGCAGATGATGCAGGACCTGAAGTCCACCGTCATCACCGCCACCAGCAGCTACGCCATCCTGCTGGCGGAAGAGGTGCAGAAGCGCGGTCTGCGCGACAAGATCTTCCTCAAGAAGGGCGTCATCGGCAGTGAGCGCTGGGGAGAGAAGACCCGTCAGCGCATCCAGGACGAGCTGGGCATCCAGATCTACGACATCTACGGCCTGACCGAGATCTACGGTCCCGGCATCGGCATCAGCTGCGACGAGCATTCCGGCATGCACATGTGGACCGACTACGTCTACATGGAGGTCATCGACCCCAAGACCGGCAAGGTCCTGCCCGATGGCGAGACCGGTGAACTCGTGCTCACCACGCTGCAGAAGGAGGGCGCACCGCTCATCCGCTATCGCACCCATGACATCACCAGCATCGTCCCCGGCGACTGCCCCTGCGGTTGCAAGTACCCGCGCATCGCGACCCTCACTGGTCGCACCGACGACATGGTCAAGGTCAAGGGCTGCAACATCTTCCCGGCCCAGATCGAGGAAGTCATCAAGATGACCGAGGGCACCAGCAGCGAATACCAGGTCATGATCGAGACCATCAGCGGTAAGGACATCCTCACGGTGCTCTTCGAGACCCCGCTCGAGGGCAAGGAGAAGGCCAAAGCGGAAAAGGAGCTTGCCGCCATCTTCAAGGCCAAGATCGGCTGCACCCCGGATGCCAAGGGCGTGCCCATGGGTGAGCTGCCCCGCAGCGAGAAGAAGACCAAGCGCATCTTCGATTCGCGCTACTAGTGCATCAGCGATAGGACATGAAGAAGGCCCGCGTCAAGCGGGCCTTCGTTTCAGTGTTTCTGGTCGATGGCTTCCCAGTCGGTGAAGACCACCTGGATGCCGTCTCCTTCTTGGAAGCTGCCCGCCGGCAGCTCCACCACGATGTGCCATTCCGCCATGTCCATCGTGAGCACCGGAGGCTCGTAGCGGCTGATATCGATGCTGTGACCGGGGAACTCATGCACCGCCGTCACCTCGTGCCAGATGGA
>JAFRFV010000168.1 GCA_017434185.1 Coriobacteriales bacterium | reverse complement strand
GCGGGGGTCTGCATCCACGAGCTGGCGATCAGGATCCACAGCGCGCTCAGGCAGGAACCGCCAAAGACGAGCCAAGAGCTGGCCATGTAGAACTTGGGGCTCACCTTCTTCGCGCCAAAGAGCAGCACGCCCAGGAAGACGGACTCCAGGAAGAACGCGAAGAGCGCTTCCGCGGCCAGCGGCGCGCCGAAGATGTCGCCCACGAAGCGCGAGTAGTCCGCCCAGTTGGTGCCGAACGCGAACTCGAGCGTGATACCCGTGGCCACGCCCACCGCGAAGGTGCCGGTGAAGAGCTTGACCCAGAAGCGCGCGAGCGCGATGTCCTTGGGGTCGCGCGTCTTGTAGGCCCGCGTCTGGAACAGCGCCAGGATCAGGCCGAAGCCGATGGACAGCGGCACGAACAGGTAGTGGTACAGCGCTGTACCCGCGAACTGGAGGCGCGCCAATGTGGTGGCGTCGAAGAAGCCTTCCATCCTCGTTCCTTTCCTTGGAGGGATGCTTTGCGTCTTGTGGTCAAGATAAACCATCCCTGAGTAAAAAGCGACGGGTAATGAATAATTCTGTGGCGTGGGATAAGCGCGGCAGAGGGTAACTCATGCGGGGGAAGAGAGCGGCACACACACAGAAGCTCTGGACGAGGCGCGAGGGGTGGAAAACGGAAGTGTGTGTGTGCGAAACGGGCAGATCGGGCGGGTTTCCACCCGGAAGCGCACACACAGAAGCTCTGGACGAGGCGCGAGGGGTGGAAAACGGAAGTGTGTGTGCGCGAAACGGGCAGATCGGGCGGGTTTCCACCCGGAAGCGCACACACAGAAGCTCTGGACGAGGCGCGAGGGGTGGAAAACGGAAGTGTGTGTGCGCGAAACGGGCCGTTCCTGCTTCAACGTTGTCGAATGGCCGTGATTCCCGTCGAGCATAACGTGCCTGAAACGTCCGGAAATGGTATTCTGGGTGTCATTCTTAACCCTTGAATAGGACGATAAGCGCGGCGAAGGGAACATCCGTCCCTCCTGTGAAAAAGTGACGAGCGGGGACTGTCCCCTCTGTGCTGGAAGCGGAGAGCGTGGGACCTTTCGATAAGAACATACTGCAGCTGCCGGGTGCCAAGCGTGCGCTCGTCGCGCTCATGGTCTGCTCGCTGCTCACGGCGGCACTCATCGCAGGTCAGGCGCTGGGGCTCGCACGCGCGCTCACCCTGCTGTGGAACGGCGCCGGGGTCTCCGCAATCGTGACTCCCCTGCTCGTCTTCGTCGCCTGCTATGTGGGACGTCAGCTGGTGGCGCTCATGCGCAGCCGTTTGATGGACACGTTCAGTCGCCGCGCCAGCTCCACACTACGGGAACAACTGCTGGAACGCAGCTTCGAAGCCGGACCCACCTTCGCGCACGAGCACGGCAGCGCCGCGCTGGCATCCAGCGTCGTGGACGGCATCGACAAGGTGCGCAACTATCTGGATCTCACGCTGCCCAAGCTGGCGGACCTGATACTCATCCCTCTGCTGCTGGTCGTGCTCATCTTCGTGCTCGACTGGGTGAGCGGCATCATCTGCCTGATCATGCTGCCGGCGATAGTCCTGTTCATGATCATCCTGGGCAGCAATGCGAAAGAGGCCGCGGCCAAGCGCCACGCGCAGTTCAACCGCATGAAGAACCACTTCATGGATACCCTGCGCGGACTCCCCACTCTCAAGGTGCTGGGGCGCAGTCAGGCGTACGGTGATCGCGTGTTCAAGGTGAGCGAGCGCTTCCGCGAGTTGAGCCTGGAGACCATCCGCACCGCGACGCTGTCGAGCCTCTTCATGGACCTGTTCCGCACCTTCGCGCTGGCGGCCGTGGCCATCATGCTGGGATTCCGCCTGATGAGCGGCGACATCGCGCTTCAGCCAGCCCTCGCGGTGCTCATCCTGGTGCCGGAATACTTCGTGCCCATCAGGCGCTTCTCCATGGATTTCCACGCGTCGCTCGACGGCAGGAACAACCTCGCATCGATCACGAAGATGCTGGACCCTCAGGCGGGGCTCTCGGAGGAGGCGGACCCGGCCCTCTCGGGGCGGGGGCCGCTCACTAGGATATCGTTCGAACCCCCGCCCCTGCGGGCCGACGGCGATCCAGCAAGCCCGCCGCTGCGATGCACCGCAACCGACGCCAGCTTGGAGTACCGCTCCGCCACGGGGACGCGACAGGCGCTGACCGGCGTGAGCTTTGACGTTGCGGGACCGCAGCTCGTGGCCATTGTTGGCGCGAGCGGCGCCGGCAAGACAAGCCTGTTGCAGCTGCTGGCGGGCTTCACCGCCCCAAGTAGTGGCGAAATCAGCTGGTCGGTGGGCCCGGAGCGGATCTGCTACATCCCCCAGCGGCCCCACATCTTCAATGCGAGCCTGCGCGAGAACATCGCCTTCTACGCGCCCGACGCCAGCGACGAGCAGGTTCTCGACGCTGCGGAACGTGCGGGACTCGGGGCGCTTATCCGCCAACTCCCCCAGGGCCTGGACACCCTCTGCGGCGAGGGCGGGCGCGGGTTCAGCGGCGGAGAGGCGCATCGCATCGCCCTGGCCCGTGCGCTGGTCGATGAGCGCCGTTGCATCTGGCTGCTGGACGAGCCCACCGCGCACCTGGACATCCAGACCGAGTTGGAGCTGAAGCAGCAGATGCTCCCGCTCATGGAGGGACGCTTGGTCTTCATCGCCACCCATCGCCTGCACTGGCTGCGCGACGCGGATCTGATCCTCCTGCTCGAAGGCGGCGAACTCGTGCAAAGCGGCAGCCTGGAAGCGATCACGGCCACCCCGGATTCCCCGCTGCTGCATCTGGCGGCGCAGCTGGGAGGTGAGCGGGCATGAGCGAGCGCGTCTTCGCACGTTGGCGCCGCATCTGGGCCGCCGACAGTTGGGTGAAGCCCTTCTTCAGTACCTACCGCAAGGCGCTGCTGGCTTCTTTGGGGCTGGGCATCCTGGCCATGATCTTCGCAGCGGGACTGATGGCCGTTTCGGGCTATCTCATCTCGGCAGCCGCGGAGCGCCCGGAGCACGGCGTCTTCGACCTGTTCGTGCCGCTGGCCATCGTGCAGATCTTTGGCCTGGGCAAGCCGTTCCTGAGTTACCAGGAGCGTCTCAAGAGCCACGATTGGGTGCTGCACATGACATCCCAGCTGCGGCTCAAGGTCTATCGTTCATTGGATAAGGACGACGGTTTCTGGAGCCGCATGCGCAAGGCGGGCGACACGCTGGGGCTGCTCGCCATGGATATGGACTACCTGCAGGACCTGTACCTGCGCGTGGTCTTCCCCAGCATCGTCGCCTGGGTCATATGGCTGCTGTTGAGCCTGCTGCTGGGCTTCTTCAGCCTGCCCTTCGCGCTGTTCATGCTGCTTGGCAGCTTCGTCCTGGTCTTTGTCATGCCGCTCGTGGCGGTGCTGGTGAACAGTGCCCGTCAGCTGCGCGCCAAGCAGTTGGCGAGCCAGGCGTACGACACGGCCTTGGACGACATTTCCGGTCTGGCGGATTGGACCTTCTCTCAGCGCCACGACGACTTCATGCAGCGCAACCTGGCTCCCATGCGCGAGATCGATGCCTGCAACGCGGCGATCGCCGCCAGCAACCGCCGTCGTGACTTCGTGGGACAGCTGATCTTCCTGCTGCTGGTCGCGGCCGTGCTGTTCTGGGCCGCGGCTCACTTCGGTCAGATGCCCCAAGCCGCCGCGCCCAGTGGCGACCTGTCGCGTCCCAGCGATTGGATCGCCGCTTTCGTGCTGGGATTCTTCCCGCTGCTCGACGCATTCGCGCCCCTGCCCGCCGCCGCCATCCAGACCAACGCCTACTTGGACTCCGTCGAGCGCATGAACGCGCTGCCACAGGTCGACGGCGGCGACCGCGGTGCTTCCCCTCTCGGGGCAGGGGCCCTCGCTAGGATATCGCTCGAACCCCTGCCCCTGCGGGGCACCGCCGCCGCCACGACCTGCGAGGACACGGCCGGAACAAGCCCCGAGAGGGACAGCCTATGCGTCGAGCATGCGAGCTTCGCGTATGCTGGTGGTGACCCGGTGCTGCAGGACGTGAGCATCGACTTCGCGCCGGGGTCGCGCACCGCCATCCTGGGCCCCAGCGGCGCGGGCAAGTCCACCTTGCTGCGTCTGCTGCGCGGCGACTACTCCCCCACCGCGGGCTCCGTCACGCTGGATGGCGTCCCCACTTCGCAGCTGGGCGATGCCACGCCGCGGCACATCGCGGTGATGCAGCAGCACAATCACCTGTTCAACCAGTCACTGCTGGCCAATCTGCGCTTGGGCAAGCCCGACGCGACGGAGCAGGAAGCGACCGCCGCGCTCGAGGCCGCGGGGCTGGGAGCGCTTATCCCCAAACTGCCCGCCGGCTTGAAGACCGTGTTGGGCGAGGAAGGCACCAACTTCAGCGGCGGCGAGGGACAGCGCATCGCCCTCGCGCGCATCCTGCTGCAGGACACGCCGGTGGTGATTCTGGACGAGCCCTTCGCGAGCCTCGATCCCAGCACGGAGCGCGAGCTGCTGGACACCGTGCTGCGGGTGCTCGCCGGCAAGACCATCATCATGGTGACGCACCACCTGATGGGCATCGAGCAGATGGACCAGGTGATCTTCCTCGACAACGGCCGCATCACGATGCAAGGCGCGCCCGACCAACTGGCAACGAGCAACGCACAGTTCAGGGAGCTGCTCTCCCTCGACCGAGGGCTGCTGCTATAATCGAGGCGCTTATACCCTGTGAACCAGGAGCGCTCCATGTCGCACACCCCGCCAAAAGACCAGCCCACCATCATCGACTATCTGCGGTACAACCGCACGTCCTTTGGCGAGCAGCCCCTGAACGGCGTCGACAGCGTGATCTTCTGCACCGCGGCATTCATGTGCCTCGAGCGGGGCGTTCTGGGGCGTCGCGACCCCAACGAGCGCATCCCCCTGCCCATGGCCCTGTGCGGTCTGCGCCGCAGTGAGCTCTTCGGTAACACCTGGCTGCGCAGCAGGAAGTTCAAGGGCGATTCCTTCCTGACCGCCTTCATGGAGTCACCCCGCTTCATGGAGTGCAGTGTGGGTCGCTGCGTGAGCGAGACCAACGATCCCGCCGACAAACAGTTCGGCGCCGTCACCTTCTACCTGCCCGACAACAGCGTCTACGTGGCCTACCGCGGCACGGATGGCTCCATCAACGGCTGGCGTGAGGACTTCAACCTGTGCTTCATGAGTTCCGTGCCCAGCATGCCTGCCGCGCGCCACTACCTGGAGGAAGTCGCCGTCACCTGTCCACCCAACCTCTACGTGGGCGGGCACAGCAAGGGCGGCGTCCTGGCGGAATACGCCGCCTGCACCTGCAGCCGTCATGCCTTCGAGCAGATCAGCCGCATCTTCAACCACGATGGCCCCGGCTTCAGCATCCCGCCCAGTTCCCGCTATGACAACGCCGACTACCTGGCCAAACTCGAGAAGACCGTGCCCGGCAACGGCATCATCGGCATGGTCATGGAGGATCGCCCCGGCATCGTGAAGGTGGTGGCCGCCAAGGGTCTGTTCATCCTGGAGCACGCCGGCACCAACTGGTGCGTGGACGGCGACGAATTCATGTACTACAGCAGCATCGACGACGACGCCCAGGTGCTCTACAAGACCGTCAACACGTGGTCGACCAAGTACACGCCCCAGCAGCGCGGTATGCTGGTAGACGCGCTCTTCGACGTGCTCGAGGCGAGCGAGGCCAAGTCCATCAACGAACTCGACGACGACTGGCTGCGCTCCCTGCGCGGCATGCGCAAGGGCCTGAAGGCGCTGCCCGACGACCTGAAGGAAGAGATCTTCGGCATGGTGCGCGAGATGCGCCGCGCGTTCATCGCGAGTACGAAGACCGCGATCAAGGGCGGCAAGCGCACGAAGAAGAAGGAGGCATAGACGACCATGGCATCAGAGACGATGCTCGATTACGTCATCAAGCAGCGGGAGACCTTCGACGAGGTCCCCTTCAACAACGTGGACAGTCTGATCCTGTCCACCATCGTCTACCTGCTGTTCGAGCGTGGTCCGCTGGGGACGCAGGACCCCAACGTCCCCCTGCCTCTGGCCGCCGCGATGTGCGGCGCGCCCCGCGAGTCGTTCATCGACGACTGCTGCCTCAACTGCAAGGAGGGCATGGTCCTCTATCTCACGCTGCTCGAGTCGCCCCGCTTCATGAGCCTGACCGTGAGCAACTACGAGACCTGCGACGACGAGCAGGCCGAAAAACAGTTCGCCGCGCTCACCTTCCACCTGCCCGACGGCGGCATCTACGTGTGCTATCGCGGCACGGACGGCACCATCAACGGCTGGAAGGAAGACCTCAACTTCTGCTACACCATCAACGTGCCCGGCCAGGTGCAGGCGCGCAACTACCTTGAATACATGGCGGCCACCGGCCCCCGCTACATCTTGGTGGGCGGCCACAGCAAGGGCGGCAACCTTGCCGAATACGCCGCGCTCACCTGCGATGACGGCACCTACAACCTGATTTCGCGCGTCTTCAGCCACGATGGCCCGGCCTTCGCGCAGCCGCCCAGCGAGCGTCTGGACAGCCCGGAATACGCGATCAAGCTGGATAAGACCGTGCCCGAGAGCAGCGTGATAGGCATGCTGCTCGAGCAGCGCGACACCTACCGGATCCTCGAGGCCAAGGGCGCGCTGTTGGCACAGCACTCCCCCATCAACTGGCTGCTCAAGGACAACGGCTTCGCCTACACCGCCAAGATCAACGCCACCGCCATGGTGCTCTACGGCACGCTCAACAGCTGGGCGCACAGCTGCACGCAGGAGCGCCGCAAGCGCCTGGTGGACGCGATCTTCGACGTGCTGGGTGCGACCGGCGCGTACAACGTGGGCGAGATCAACAATGACCCCATCAAGAACATGCGCCTGATCAAGGGTGCCGTCGACCGCCTTCCGGACGACCTGCGCGACGACGTGGGCAACATGTTCCGCGAGATGTTCCGCCTCCTGCGCGGCGAGGCGGTCGAGAAGGCGAAGGACAACCTGCCCTTCCGCAAGGACGCAGGGGATAAGCGCGACGCTCCCGCCGAGCCCACCGAGCCCGCGCCCGACCCGATCGTGCACGTCGAGCGCGGCGAAGAGCCTGAGGAGCCGCTGCACGTGGTGGTGGCGCTGCCCGATGGCGACTACAGGAAAGCGTTCTAGATCAGACTGTCGAGCGTGCGCCAGCCCAACTCGGCGCACTTCACGCGCGCGGGCATGCGGCTGATGCTCTCGAGTTCGTAGGCCTCGTCGAGTTCGTCCTGCTCCTCT
>JAFRFV010000167.1 GCA_017434185.1 Coriobacteriales bacterium | reverse complement strand
CGCGCAGGATCTTGAGCCAATAGCTTCCGATGGGCACATTGTTCACGGACTTGCAAGCGACCATGCAACCCAGGCAACCAACGCAACGGTTCAGATCAGTGACGATTGAGTACTGCATGGCTACCTCCCCTCGTAATCGAGAACAGCCCAATCCTTGAGCCTCTGATCATCCGAGGTATGGATAATCTCGGTTCCATCCACACCGCAAGGCACAGGATCATTGAACGGCGAGTTCTCGGGCGTTGCCTTGTAGACCTTCACGCAGTAAGCACGCAGGTAACCGGAACCACAGTGACGGTCCTGCATGTCCTTGCCCCACGGGATGAGGCAGTTGACACCGGTCAGCTCGAAACCACGGCCGGATTGCTCCAACTCGGGGAACCACCACTGGTGCTCACAGTTGATCTCACCGGGCTTGATACCGGGATAGATATCGACGACCTGGCGGATCTTGCCCCACTTGGACTCGATCCACGCCCAATCGCCTTGCTTCAAGCCAAGCTTCTCGGCATCGACGGGATTGATCTCCATACGCGGGCAGGTCCACAGCTCACGGCACCAAGGCAGCTGACGATGCTCGTTGTGGAAGTACACGGGGATACGACGACCGGTGTTGCAGATGAACGGATATTCCTTGTACATCTCGGGCGCAGCGACCGGGGACAGCGGCGGTTCCTTGTAGGCGGGCAGACAATCCTCGCGATCCGGATAGAAGGATTCCATGACGGTGGACCAGATCTCCTGCTTGCCGGTGTTGGTGGGCAGACCCTGGACTTCCTTCTTGTTGGCATCCTTACGGAGTTTGCCGGTCTCATAACGACGATAGGTGCCCCAAGTGCTGGGGAACTTGGCCTTGTTGTCCCACCAGCCGTTCTCGGCGAAGTCCTTGGAGAATTCCGCCCAGGTCATGCCACCTTGCTGCGTGACGAAGTCGAGCAGCTTGGGATTGGCGGCAGGCCAGGGATCGGTCGGGTCCTTCATCCAAGGCTGACCCATGGCCTCGAAGATGCCCATCATGGCATCGGGGTCGAACTTGGTGTCCGCAGGACCGGGCACGCACTGGATGTTGCAACCAACAGCGCCGCCGGATCCCTGGGAAGGACGCGGTGCATTGACTTCGATCCAGTGGTGGACAGGCAGCAGCACATCCGCCTTGCCGGAGAACGGCGTATGCCACAGATCGACCACCAGGAAGAACTGCATCTTGGTGATGGCGTCCCAGTTGTAAACCGAGTTGCCCATGTTCATGAAATCGCCGGACTGGCAGAAGCCACCCACGATGGGATACGGATCCTCGGTTGCCATCTGGGTGTACATGCTGGAAGCATCCGCCCAACTCTGCCACCACTCGAGGATCGGGAAGTCCTTGATACCGCACTGCTTGAGCCACTGCTCAGGAGCAGGCTGGCTCAGCGCAGGAGCGGAACCGGCGAAGTTGTAGCCGGTGGAGAACCAAGAGCTGGGGCCACGCATACCAGCGGGCACATCCCAGTTGCCGGTCATGCCGCAGAGGATATCGAGCAGACGGCAGTTCTGGATGGAGTTGCACTGGTGCTCGACGGCCAGCATATAACCGATACCACCGTTGCCATAGCCCGAAGCAGGATCGAGACGCGTGGCATAGGTGAGGGCAGCGTCCTCGATCTCCTTGGCGGGAATACCCGTGATCTGGGAGACAGTGTCGAGATCGTACTTGCTCACGCGCTCAGCGAAGAGATCCCACACGGGGCGGACCTTGGACTTGCGGCCATCCTTGAGCGTGACCTCATACTCACCATACAGAGCGGGATCGATGGGGGTAGCGAATCCATCCTGGACATCGAAGCCGGAGGGATCGGTCAACCAACCCTGCGCAACGCCCGGGAACAGGTTCTCCTTGGTGGCAACATGACCTGCTGTCTTGGGAACCCAAGTCTCACCTTCCCACACATTGTCACCAGCATCCCACCAGGTGAGGCGATCGTTCAGATCATCCCAGCACATGAAACGCTCGGGCTTGCCACCCTCGACCAGGTCGCTCTCCTTCAAGAGTGTGGTCTTGAGGATGTAGGTACCCCGCGAGCGCTTGTTCACAAGATAGCCACTGGGCTCGATGTCATCGCATACCAGGAACGCACCATTCGTCCACTTCTTGACCCACAGGTCATCGATCATGTCGCGGTCGATGATCACCTTGCACCAACCGAAGGCCAGAGCAGCGTCGGTGCCGGGGCGCAGATGCTGCCAGTAATCGGCTTCCTTGCCCAAGTTGGTCATACGGGGATCGACCATGATGTAGTAATCGGACTTCACGGCCGTATCAACAGTGGTACGGCAGGAGTCATCGTAGTTGGACAGCTCGGTCGCAGCACCCCAGCGCACGAAGACGCGCGGGCGCTCGACGGTCGACTGCCAACTGAAGGCGTACGCTGACTGCATTGCGGTTGCGAAGTGACGCGGGCCCTTGCAAACCTGCCACGGAGTGACGGAATTGGGCGTCTGGAACAGCTGACGTCCAGCGGCGTAACCATCCATGCACCACACACGGGACGTACCCGACATGCAGATCATGGCTTCTCCGCCATACTTATCCATCAATTCCTTGAACTTGGCACCGCAGATCTTCCACGCCTCGTCCCAGGAGATGCGCTCCCAGCCGGGATCCACCTCGGTCTTGGGATTGCTGCGCTTCATGGGGAAGTGCAAACGCGCGGGGTGATAGCAAGCTTGGATGGATGCCTGCGACTTGGAGCAGCAGTTACCAGCAGACTGATGGGCTGTCTCGTCGCCCTCGACGCGAATGGCCTTGCCGTTGGCAACCGTCACCCAGACGCCGCATTCCATCTTGCCGCATGCACGGCAGCAGGTGCGGATCCGCTTGGTGCCACCGCCCGCGCCCGCAGCGGGAACAGCGCCAGCATCTTCGGCCAGCGCAGTCGTGGTGAATGAAGCGCCCAGGGCAGCTACAGCACCGGTGATAAGCGCTGTCTTCACGAATGTCCTACGTGTGAGAGTCAAATCGTTCTTCATGATTCCCTCTTTCTACGATAAGTCTCTTCTTACATGAGCGAAGGCTTCTTCCATCCCCTCCTAAACCCCGCTCTTCGAGTCCAAGAAGCATTCACAACTGTCCAGAATCTAGCGCTAAGACATCTCCGCCTCAGTCCTACCAGAGGGTGTAAACGATTTATAACGAGGTGTAATCGAGTTACACCCTCTTTATCACTTGACGATGGAGGAGTATGGTTCTATTAGGGGGTTTATGCGCGCTTCGCTCGCGCTAAAAGGGGGAGATAGCATGACTGTGATCGAGAGGGTCGCACCGGGCTTGTCGCAATACCTGAAGGAGCCTTGGTTCAAAGCAGCGGTCTTTGGCCTTGGCATCTGCTTCGTAATCCGTTCCCAGAACAACTTCGCGATCAATCAGATGATCGGGGCGAGCGAGATGGTCTCCAGCTCGCTGCCGCTCATCAGCATCGGCAGCATCATCGCCTTGATTGCCTATGCACTGTATGCGTTCTCGCACAAGGACCAGTCGACCCTCTTCCTGTTCAAAGATCACAGGACCCGCGTTTATGCAATCGCAGCGGTCGCGGTGTTCGCACTGGGCGCAATCATCCTTTGTAACTACGGAATCCTTAAGAACGAACTGTTCTTGATCATCGCCAAGGTCACCATCGGTATCGCGAACAGCCTGCTCATCATAGCTTGGGCGGAGTTCTTCATATCCCTGGGCAGAGAAGCGGTCATCTTGGGACTGAGCGCGTCCGTGGTGGTTTCCGCTGCTTTCCAGCTCCTCTTCGCGGCGATCTACAACGTTGTGCTCTATTTGGTCCTTTTGATTCTCCCTCTCATCTCCTGCATGCTTCTTGATCGAGCTTGTGCCCTCCATGAGGAGGAGACGGACGAAGAAACAACCCCCATCAGTGTGAGGACTCCGGCAACGCGCAAGCAGGTGATCGCTTTCTTCTTCAGCATCATCCTGTATCACTTCCTGGCGAACAGTCTGCGAATCATCTGGGTGCAAAGCTACGCGGTAGCTTCCAACTCGGCCTTGTTCCAGGTTTCCGCTGCTTTGGGTGTTGCCCTGAGTGGCGTGATCATCTTCTATGCGATCTTCTTCACTGAAGAAGAGACGAATGTGATCTACTTGCTCCTTGTAGCGATCATGCTGGTCAGCGCGTTCTATCTGAGACTATTCCTGAAAGGCGCGGGCGTATTCTTCTATATCGTGCCGCTCTACATCGCATATTGGGTGATCTTCTTCGTCATCTGGAACTACGCCCTTGCGCAGAAGACTGATGGCAAGAAACTCTCATTCGTGGTCTTTGGCTTGCTGGCGATCGAAGCTGGAAAGTTCCTGAACCTGGGATTGTTCGCCCTGATGACCCGATGGGAAGCAACGTACCCGGACCTGGCGTCGAACATCATATCCCTCATCCTCTTGGCGATGCTGGCGAAAGAACTCATATCGCTCTTCGTATGGCAGAAGCGAGAATTGCATAAAGCCGAGGTAGAATTGGCGCAAACGCACAATGTCGGTCGCTTCAAGAGTTCATGCACGAAGATCTGCGAGAACGGAAGTCTGTCGCCCCGAGAGACCGAGATCTTCATGTACCTGGCACGTGGCAGGGATGTCGAATACATCGCGAACAAACTCGTGATCGAGAAAGTGACCGTCAAAACCCATGTCGTGCGAATCTATCGCAAACTGGGAATCAACTCGCACCAACAGCTCATCGACTTGGTCGAAGATGAGATGTCGAGGGACGCAGAATAGCTGGCAGAATCTGATGGTGGTGTCACTCTGCTACCCCTTTCTGGCTGGCCAGATTTCAGCGGTTGTGTACTTTTTGTACCGTCAACCATAGCGATAAAAGATTAAGAAGGTCTTCTGCGCTCTTAGCAGAAGACCTTGACCGCTATACCGCAGTCTTCTACGCT
>JAFRFV010000166.1 GCA_017434185.1 Coriobacteriales bacterium | reverse complement strand
GTTCTTCGACTTCCTTGTGCATCCTGGCCAGATTGCGGCGATAGCGCATCTGTATCATCTCGAGGATGACAGCGAAGAACATGGCGAAGTAGACGACCAGGTTCTCGAGACCGATGCCCATGACCTCGATACCCGTTGTGAGTTCGAAGCCCTCGATAATCAGCAGGACACCGATCATGGTGATGAAGGCGAGTGCGAGGATCTTCATCTCGGCATGGGTGTTGATGAAGTTGCTGATGGGGTCGGCGAAGATGATCATGATGGAGACGGCGATGATGACAGCGGGAATCATGACGAGTATCTGACCGGAGAGACCGCAGGCGGTGATGACGGAATCGAGTGAGAAGACGATGTCCATCACCATGATCGTAGCGACGGCCTGGAAGAGACCGATCTGCTTCAGAACCGCATCCTTGTGACCGGCTTCCGCCTTCTCCTCGACGAGGCTGAGCTTATCCCTCAATTCAACGATGCCCTTGTAGATGAGGTAGATGCCGCCGGCGATCAGGATGAGGTCGCGCCAACTGCAGCTGAAGTCACCGATCGTGAACGCGGGCTTGGTGAGCGACATGATGAAGGAGATGAGGCAGAGCAGACAGCAGCGCATGAGCATCGCTCCGAAGAGACCGATCCTGCGTCCGATATGCTGCTTGTTCTTGGGGAGGCGATTCGAAGTGATGGCGATGAACACCAAGTTATCGATACCAAGGACCACTTCGAGGAAGGTGAGTGTTACAAGTGAGATCCATGCCTCAGGAGAGGCGAAGATGGAGAAATCCAACGACATCAGACGAGACTCCTATGAATGCCCCCGCCGTCCGCAGGGGACTGGTCGACAAAACGCTTCGAATAATTATACAGGATTGTCTGCACTTTGACTCTCCGATGCGGGCTCGACGGGGTCATCAGAGGCATCCGGTGACCCCGTTGTGACGTTATCGGAGACTGATGGGACGGAATCCGTCTGCTGATCCGAATCAGGTTCGAGTCCTGGCTCATGCTCTGGATAGGAGTTCGCTGCGGCCGCGTCAGTGACGCTGACGACTGCTTGCTCGCTCGTAACAGTGCGACCGTTCGCATCCTCGACGTCGAGCCAGACATAGTAACTGCCGGTTTTGTTCGCGACGAACGAACCTTCACGCTCGCTCGTCTTCGACCCCGTGGATTTGATGGTCGAATCCCAATCATCTCCCCAGTGTCCCTCCCACGACCATGCGTAGTTGTACATGAGGCCGCTGTCATCACCTTCGATGACAGCGCTGAAGGTGACGGTCTCCCCCACCACAGCGGAGGATGCGACCTCGACACCAGTGAGACGCCATACAGGGGGGACCTCATCCACACGCACGAGGATCATGTCGCTCGTCGATGAGAACTCATCGTCTTCGACGTCGATCCATACATAGTAGTCGCCGGCGGTGCGAGGGGTGAAGGAACCAGTGGTCTCCGTCGTCGTCGTGCCGGTATCCTTCTTCGTGGAGCCCCAATTGCTCCATCCTCCACCCTCACTCCATGCGTAGTTGAAGCGAAGACCCTCGGTCTCCCCTTCCAGGATAGCGCTGAAGCTGACGGGGCCGCCCACGAAACCAGACGTGGACACCTGCACGCCGGTGAGCTTCCATGGACATTGTTTGGCAAGAACCTGAACGGCGATCTGTTCGCTGGTGGCGGATTCTCCGAAGGCATCCTTGACATCGACCCAAAGGTAGTAGGTTCCCAGTTTCCTGGGAGTGAATGTGAAGCTCGTATCCTGCGTCATCTCGCCCGTGGACTTGACGGTGGAGTCCCAATCGTCACCCCAGTTGCCCTCCCAACTCCAAGCGTAATTGAAGCTGGCATCCTTGGGTGTCCCCTCCACGATGGCGGAGAAGGTGAGCGTATGGCCGAGTTCGATGCTTTCGGGTGCGGAGACACCCTGCAGTGACCATGCGAAAGCATCGGGACGGAGAACCTGAAGACTGGCTGTGTGACTGGTCGCCCGATGGCCGGCTGCATCCTGCACATCGACCCAGAGCGAGTACACGCCGATCCTGTCAGGCGTGAAGGTGAAGCTGTCCTCGCTGGTCATCTCACCTGTTTCCTTGACGGTTGAACTCCAGTACTGCCAGTCTTCCCCGAAGCGCCAGACGTAATTGTACTTGAGACCCTCCCCTCGCCCACCGATGACAGCACGGTAGGTGAGTTCGGATCCCAGTGGAATGGATTCAGGGACATCGAGACCGATGATGGTCCAATCAGCATTCTTCAGATAACTGATGTAGGTGTCGAAACTCCCATCCTGATAGAGGCGGAGAACCCGAGCGCCGGCCAGGGTGTTCTCCCAATCCGACACCGGTTCTATGTCGGGGGTGTAGCGCCCCAGTTCACTCACAGTGGATGAGTAGCACAGTCTGATGCCGCAGTAATCGGCTGCATAGTCGTTGTAATGGTCATGGCCGAAGACCATCGCCTTCACGTCGCCACGCTCCAATGCAGCGGCGAAGAGGCCTGAATTGAGTTCGCCGCTCGAGACGGAATCATGTTTCGAACCGGTGGGTACGAGACTGTTGCGATTGAGCCAGAGGGCATAGCACTCCTGCACGGGGATATGCGCGAACATGATTCCGGGGACCTTGCGCCCCAATTCATCCTCGATCGCCTTGGACTGTTGGTAATACCAATTGACGACGCTTGGGCTCACATGAGCGTAGTGGCTGTTTCGCAGACCCCTGAACATGCTCTGATCGGGATAGAGTTGGTTCCTGAGCTTCCCGCTTATGAATTCTCCTGAATCGATGCACCAGATGTTGAAGACGATCTCGTCGCTGTCATGGGCGAGGATGGGCAATACGTAATTCTCCATTCCATAGATGTCGCCTGGCCCTTGCTGTGACACACAATGGGGATGACTGGTGTATATGGCATGTTGGGATGCCTTATCCGGCGCGGAGCCTTCAGCATCGTGATTACCGTAGACATGCGCCCAGGGTATTCCCCTGTCCTCCATGGGAGCGGCGATGTCAGCGACACAGCCTCGCAGATCATCCTCGTTGTCCATGAGCCAGGTGTTATCGCCGTCGAGTACGACGAGATCGGGCTGTTCCCGGTCAAGAAGACGTTCGATGCGCTGGACGACCTGCGGAGCGAGATGATCGGCATCGCCATGCAGATCGGCGAAGGAGATGATCTTGAAACAGCCATCCGCATTACAGCGCAGTTCGATGGCGGGTTGGGGTATGACGTCCGATCCAGGCGCTGCGAACGCCTTGATGGGCGCAGGAGCGAATGTCGAGATGAGGGAGCCCGCGGCGAACACACCGGCAGCGGCGAGGAATCCACGCCTGCTGCAGTTCAAACCGTTGCTCTCGCTCCCCTGCTCCATCAAGCTCCCAAGTCCAACGATATCCAAGTCCATCAAAGCACATTATACTGCAGGACCAGCGAATGATAAGAGGGCCGGTTACCCGGCCCTCTCGATGGTCTTGGAGGCGACGACCAGAATCGAACTGGTGATAAAGGCTTTGCAGGCCTCTGCCTTACCGCTTGGCGACGTCGCCTTATGGAAAAGGCTGGTAGCTGAATCCTACCAGCCCGGATACTCATGGAGCGGACTACGGGGTTCGAACCCGCGACCCCGACCTTGGCAAGGTCGTGCTCTACCAGCTGAGCCAAGTCCGCACGCAAGAGAGTATGATAGGGTACCAACCTGGATTACGCAAGTACCGCGCCGTTAAAACGAGGGAAAAGTGGTGAATGGACGGGATGTGTGGAAGCCGTTCGCCGGCTGGCGAAGCTGTGGTACAAACGCGGTCTTTGCAAGCAAGCGAGTATTCGCTAATATATCTTCTGCTGCGCATCCCGCAGTGTGCAATGCACGATGGGCGGTTAGCTCAGGGGGAGAGCACTACCTTGACACGGTAGGGGTCACTAGTTCAAATCTAGTATCGCCCACCATCGATCATCTCGAAAACGTCCCAGCCGGGGCGTTTTCTTTTTCGTCATCGGATGTGATCGAGTGGAAAAAGAAGAACCCCCAGGAAGGGGGTTCGAATGATCGAGGATGGTGTCGAAGGTGGGACTTGAACCCACACGCCCTCGCGGGCACTAGCCCCTCAAGCTAGCGCGTCTGCCTATTCCGCCACTCCGACAGCAACGGAGCAATAATAGCAGTGGGATTCGAGGCTTTCAATAGCGATTCAGCAACGCTCGGGCAGGGTGCCGCGAACGGAATCACCTGATGGTGCAGGTCTCCAGGTTGGCGCGGCCATCCCTGCCGTAGTACAGGGACAGCACACGGTCGGAAACGACATGATGGTGGCAGTACTCCAGGATGGGCACGATGGGCATGTCCTCCCCTGCCAGCATGTCGAGCTCCTGGAAGGCGCGCAGGCGGCTGCGCTCGTCCTGAGTCGCCAGTGCGACCATGAGCGCCTGGTCATAATCGGCATTGTTGTAGCGTGCGACATTGCCCGGTGATCCGGATTGCAACAGGGGACGCAGGAAGACATCAGCGGACGGATATTCCGCAATCCAACTCATAGGTGCGATCTGGAAGTCGCCTCGAACGAGGCTGTCGAAGAACAGCGACCACTCCATGTTGCGCACACCGGCGCTTATCCCCACGTCCTGCAGATATCTGGCGACCTCCGCCATGAGCTTGATGTTATCGGCATCGGTGTCGCAGGACAGGATGACGACGGGTGAGTTGAGCGCGGGGGAATCGAAGCTGATCTCCTCCTCCATGGCTGCAAGGAGATCGGGGTTCTCGGGATCCTGCGCCAAAGCGATCTCACGCTGCTCACGCAGGTACTCGAGCATGGCCCGGTCGTAGAGCTCGCGCTTGCCATAGCCGGCTTCACCCAAAAGCAGGATGGCCGCGCGGGGGTCGTAGCGCAGATCATCCCAGTGTACATCGATGGGAGACTTGGGAACTACGGGGAGGGTGCTGGGGCGGGATACGGTGGTGTTGGAATCGTTCCCATCCGTGAGGGTCGTATTCCCGGTGTCGGTATCGTTCGAAACGGTCGCGTTCCCGGGTTCGATCGCGTTCTGAGGTTCCACAGTGCCGTTTGAAGCGGGTTCAGTGGAGTTGACCTGCTCGGATGCGTTCACTGTTGCATTGACGCCTTCTGTGGCATTCTGTGCGGTCTGAGAGCTGTTGGCTTCCCTGGCTTCCTGTTCCGCCTTGCGGGCATCGGATGCTTCCTGGGCGTTTATCTGAGCGAAACGAGAGGCGACGCGATCCTGCAGGGCGCTCGGAACGACACCACATACCGCCGCCTTGTGCAGACCGTTGTAGACATCGTCCATGAGCGCCTCACGATCGATGGCGAGCGAAAGAGCGCGGCGCACACGTGGATCGGACAGGAACCCGTCCTGGTTGTTGAGTATGAGATATAGACATGCGTTCTCCGGACCAACCAGGAGTCGGTACCTCTCGCTGATCCTGTAATCGGCTCCGATGGGCTCGTCCGAGCGCTTGGCCGGAGCCTTGACCGTGTTGTCCGTAGCGTTCGTCCCATTGTCCTCTATGGGTTCCGTCTCGTTTCCCTCTGCAGGTTCCGTATCGTTTCCCTCGGGCGCCTCAGTCTCGTTCGCCTCAGGAGCTTCCGTCCCATTCGTCTCATTGCCCTCGGTTGCTTCGCTCTGGTTCCCCTCGGTCGCATTCGTCTCCTGGGGTTCGGGACTGGGAGTCACCTGCACCACAGGCTCTTCCTCCTCCATCTGCCAGGGAAGATCGGAAAGGGGCATGGGAGCGAAGTCGAGGTTCCCCGCTTGGAAGTCGAGATAGGACGCCTCGGTGTTCTTGTAGATGAGGAAGTTGATGGCATCCAGGCTCGCACGCTCGCCATAGTAGTCCTCGTAGCGTTGGACCTTGATGAACTGGCCATCGATCCAATAGCCGTCCATACGATAGGGACCATTGCCAACAGGTGCCGGGTAGAAGCTGTTGAACTCCATGGCCACCTCGGGAACGGGTGCCAGGGCGGGATGGGAGACGAGTAGCAGGAAGTCGGCATAGGGATACGAGAGGGTCACCTGCAGGGTGTATTCAGCGATCACCTTCACGCCGGCGAGTTCGTTTGCACGTCCAGCGACGAACGCATCGTATCCAAGGATGGGCGACAGGAGATGGGCGACCTGGGAGGGCATCTCGGGGTTGGTGCGGGGACTGCATATGCGTTCCCATGCGTACTTGAAATTCGAAGCGGTCACGGTCTCACCATTGTGGAAGCTGGCGCCATGCACCAATTCGAAAGTGAAGACGGTACCCGTGTCATCGACATCCCATGATTCGGCTGCGGCGGCTTTGAGGCTGTCGGTCTCATCATCATATGCCGTGAGGGAGTCGAAGAGCAGGGAGCAGACCTGTGCTCCCCATGAGTCGTAACAGTTGTAGGGGTCGATACTCGCCGGATTGTTGATCGCGAAGTTGAGGATCTTCTTACCGGTTCTGAACGGCGCGTTCGTCTGCGTCGTGTCCTGAGCATCAGAAGAGGCGGTCCCTATGACCGCCTCCTTGGCACAACCCGGTATCGTGGCCATGACGCCAAGGGCTGCGATGCCGGCGATGAAGGCTCGGCGATCGATCCCCCTGTATGCCCCACGGCCGCCAGTCATGGGAACCCTTCTCTAGATGATGGGGCTGGTGGGGTAGATGAGCATCAGGACCAACAGGGAAACGATGAACAGCACACCGAAGATGATGGTGATGCGATCGAGGTTCTTCTCGACGATGCTGGTTCCACCGGTGTTGGAATACATGCTTGCGGAGAGCATATCGGAAAGACCGGTGCCCTTGCCGGAATGCAGCAGGACGAAGATGACCAGACCAACGGCGGAAACAAGCCAGATGATGAGGGTGATGACGATAAGTGCTTTCACTTCAAGGACTCCTGTTACGATGCTACCTTGTTAGAACACGCTATGGGATTATAAGCATCCTGACCGGGGCGAAGCAAGGATGCAACGCCCAAGGTTACAGAAAGGATGACTGAAGAGCTGCGACAGCGCTCCCACCAGCTAGGAGAGCAGGCTGCGTCCAGTCCATTCCTTCGGTTGCGGTATGCCCATGAGCTCGATCAGGGTGGGGGCGATGTCGGCCAGACATGCATCGGGAAGCTGCTTCAATCCCCTTCCCGTCTCCCCAACCAGGATGAGCGGTACGGGAGCGGTGGTATGAGCGGTGTGCGGACTCCCATCATCGGCGATCATCTTGTCTGCATTGCCGTGATCAGCGAAGATGAGCCCCATTCCTCCCTTGGCCAACAGAGCCTCTACCACCTTGCGCAAGCCTGCATCCACAGCCTCCACCGCCTTGATGGCGGCGGGGATGGACCCGGTGTGGCCCACCATGTCGCAATTGGCGAAGTTCACGATATAGACATCCGCTGCGTCATCCAGGATAGCCTGGGCGAGTGTGTCGGCGACCTCGGGCGCACTCATCTGCGGCTTCAGGTCGTAGGTGGGCACTTCCTTGGGGCTGGGGATGAGAACGCGGGTCTCCCCTTCCTTGGACTGCTCGACGCCGCCGTTGAGGAAGAAGGTGACATGGGCGTACTTCTCCGTCTCGGCGATGTGATACTGACGGAGCCCGCATTCGCTTATCAGATCAGCCAGCACATGTTCTGGCAGGCTCTTGGGGAAGGCGATGGGTGCGGGGATGGTGGGATCGTATTCGGTCAGGCAGACATAGTTGACCTGCGGCCAGACGGGTCGCTCGAAACCGGCGAAATCCGCATCGACGAACGCGCGGCTGATCTCGCGGGCACGATCGGGCCTGAAGTTGTAGAAGATGACGGAGTCGCCATCAACGATACCCTCGTGAACACCTTCGACCCAAGCGGGAACGACGAACTCATCGGTCACGCCGGCCTCATAGGAATTGCGGATAAGCGCATCGGCACTGGCGTATGCCTCGCCAGTCGCGAGAACGAGGTTGCGCCATGCCTTCTCCACGCGATCCCAGCGCTTATCCCTATCCATGGCATAGAAGCGACCGGAGACGGTGGCGATGGCGGCATCCGCACCGCTCGAGGCGGAGAGCTCGTCGCAGAATCGCTGCATGTGCGCAAGGTAGTCGACGGCACTCGAGGGCGGAACATCACGACCATCGAGGAAGGCGTGCACGCGCAACTTCCTCGCGCCCCTGGCGGCAGCCATCTTCATGAGCGCCTCGAGATGCGTCATCTGGCTATGGACACCGCCATCGGAAAGGAGGCCCATGAAATGCACGGTCCTTCCAGCGTCAGTCGCCGCATCCATCGCATGGGCGAGAACCTCATTCGAGTAGATGCTGCCATCCTCGATCGCCATGTTGATGCGTGAGAGCTCCTGATAGACGACTCGACCGGCGCCTATGTTGAGATGACCCACCTCGGAATTACCCATCTGCCCCTGGGGAAGGCCCACAGCCAAACCAGATGCTTCGAGATGGATGTTGGGGCAGGTGGCGAAGAGAGAATCGAGGAAGGGTTTCTTGGCGCGGGAGATGGCATTGCCCTCCCCCGCCGGAGCCAAACCGAAGCCATCCATGATGCACAGGAAAGCGGGAAGACGCATGTTGGAAGGATCCTTTCTGGAGAGCTAGAGACAGGCTTGCACGAGTGCGGCGAAGGAGTCAGCCTTGAGCGATGCGCCACCGATCAGACCGCCATCGATGTTGGGCATGGGCAGGAAGAACTTCGCGTTCTCGGGCTTCATTGAACCACCGTAGAGGATGCGGATCTGATCGGCGGCACGCTGCCCGAAGAGTTGGGCGATGGTGGAACGGATGGCGGCGCAGACCTCATCAGCGGCTTCGGGGGTTGGAACACGGCCGGTGCCAATCGCCCATATGGGCTCGTAGGCGATGACGACACGCTCGACATCCGACGCGGCGATACCGGCGAGCGCCTTGACGATCTGGTTGCAGACGAAGCTGTTGGTCAACCCAGCATCACGGGTCTCAAGGGTCTCACCACAGCAGATGATGGGCGTGAGACCAGCGGCGATGAGTGCCTTGGCCTTGCGATTGACATCCTCGTCCGTCTCGCCGAACATCTCGCGACGCTCCGAATGGCCGATGATGCAGTATTTGCAACCGGCTTCCTTGATCATCCCCACGCTGATCTCACCGGTGTAGGCGCCCGACTCCTCCCAGTGCACGTTCTGCGCACCGACGGACATGGGGGCCTTGTCGAAGGCGATCACGTTGCAGACACTCTTGATGTCCACAGCGGGAGGACAGAGCACGACGTCGACTTCCCTGCCCCATTCGGGCTCCACCTTGTAGCAGAGCTGTTGGGCGAGGTTGACGGCTTCGCTGTTGTTCTTGTTCATCTTCCAGTTGCCAGCCATGACGGGTTTGCGCTTCATGGTCTACTCCTTGTCATCCAGAGCCGCCACACCGGGCAGCACCTTGCCCTCGACCAGCTCCATCGAGGCACCACCACCAGTGGAAACGAAGGTCACCTGGTCGGCCAGATCGAACTTCTTGATGGCGGCCACGCTGTCTCCGCCACCGATGATGGATTGGGCACCCTTGTTCCGGGCAACGGCCAGAGCAACCTGCTTGGTTCC
The DNA here is from genome assembly GCA_017434185.1 of Coriobacteriales bacterium. Lineage (GTDB taxonomy): Bacteria > Actinomycetota > Coriobacteriia > Coriobacteriales > RUG844 > RGIG2431. The sequence continues at coordinate 1,663 of JAFRFV010000166.1, read as the reverse complement.
GTTCTCGAAGGCCTCCATCTCGAAGACGCCCATCGGGCCGTTCCAGAAGATGGTCTTGGCCTTGGCGATCGCCTGGCCGTAGAGCAGGCAGGTCGAAGGGCCGATGTCCAAGCCCATGCGATCAGCGGGGATCTCGTCGGCAGCGCAGATGATGGAATCGGCATCGGGCGCGAAGCGGTCGGCGGCAACGACATCGATGGGAAGCAGGAGCTGAACGCCGTTCTTCTTGGCCTTGTCCATCATCTCCTTGGCGCGCTCGATCCAGTCGGCCTCCATCAGGGACTTGCCGGTCTCGAGGCCCTGCGCCGCAAGGAAGGTGAAGCACATACCTCCGCCGATGATGAGTACGTCGACGATATCGAGCAGATGATCGATGACCGCGATCTTATCGGATACCTTGGAGCCGCCCAGGATGGCGACGAAGGGGCGCTGCGGGGATGCGAGCATGTCACCAAGGGTCTCCACCTCACGTGCCAGAAGATAACCGGAGACGGCGGGAAGGAAGGATGCGATACCGGCCGTGGAGGCATGGGCACGATGCGCGGTGCCGAAGGCGTCGTTCACGTAGAGGTCACCCAGGGATGCGAGATCACGGGAGAGCGCTTCGTCGTTCTTCTTCTCACGCTTGTCGAAGCGGGTGTTCTCCAGGATGATGACCTGACCGGGCTGCATGGCCTCGACGGCGGCGTGTGCGGCCTCGCCTGCCAGGTCGGGGATGACCTTTACATCCTGACCCAGGATGCGGCCCAGGACTCGGCCAACGGGTACGAGCGAGTACTTCTCCTCGAAACCGGTGCCGGCGGGACGGCCCAGATGACTCATGAGGATGACCTTCGCACCCTCCTGAACAAGATAGCGGATAGTGGGGAGCGCCGCCTGGATACGGGTGTCGTCTGTCACCGTGCCATCAGCGATGGGAACATTGAAATCGACGCGTACCAGAACCTTCTTTCCTGCAACGTCGACATCCTCGATGGTCTTCTTGGAAAACATGCCTGTGTCCTCCCTTGCAAGGTCGTATACGGACGAATCCATGATTAGCATAGCAAACGGAAGCGCCCGTGCAACGTGGCACGGGCGCGAATCCGCATGAAAGGCAGACTTGGGCTCGAAGCGGACTACGCCATCATGTGCTTGGCGAGGTCCTTGACGCGGTTGCTGTAGCCCCACTCATTGTCATACCAGGCGATGCACTTGACGAAGTCACCTTCGCCGCCGCCCATGACCATGGTGAGCTTGGAATCGAAGATGGAGCTGTGGGCGTTGCCGATGATGTCCATGGAGACGATGGGGTCTTCCGTGTACTCGAGGATGCCGGCCATGGGGCCTTCCGCCGCGGCCTTCATAGCGGCGTTGATCTCCTCCTTGGTAGCGGGCTTCTCAAGCTCGACGACCAGGTCGACCATGGAGCCATCGGGGGTGGGAACACGGGTGGCCATGCCGTCCAGCTTGCCCTTGAGCTCGGGGATGACGAGGGCGATGGCACGGGCGGCGCCGGTGGTGGTGGGAATCATGGACAGGGCGGCGCTACGGGCACGACGCATGTCCTTGTGGGGCAGGTCGAGGATGCGCTGATCGTTGGTGTAGGCGTGGATGGTGTTCATGTAACCACGCTTGATGCCCCAATTGTCCTGCAGGACCTTGGCGAAGGGGGCCAGGCAGT
>JAFRFV010000165.1 GCA_017434185.1 Coriobacteriales bacterium | reverse complement strand
TCCATTCTCAATCGCTGGCTGCTCGCGCGAGGCCTGCACGCAGGCATCCTGCTGGAAGTGAATCTGAGCGGCAACCACTTCCTGGATGGTATCCTGCCCGCTTTGTGTCAGAACGTCGCCCGCATGATGGACCTGTATCCCACGCTGACGTTGGAGGGTTTCGCTCTCGATCTGCCACAGGACTGCGACGCCGCTCTGGAGGCGCTTGCGAAGATCCGCGAGCTCGCTGCGGCCGTGATCAAGCATTACGGCAAGACGGAGAACGTCAACGCGGATCAGATTATGGTGAAGAACTTCTGTGACTGGAGTTGCGCCATCGAGGGTGGCGCGACCATCCTCCCCATCGCCTGGAACGAGGTCATCGTCGAGGTGTAGGGGAGAGCGTCGTAGTGTGGTTGGAGGCGTAGCGGAGAGGATCCATAGTGTGGTTGGCAACCACACTATGATGCATGAGCGCTACCGATTCATACACACTACGCGCACTTCTGCACAGGCTGGGATTCCCGTCCGCTCCATTGGGATACTTGAGTGTGAGGGTCTCTCCCGTGCTCACGCGCACGGTGCCGTCTTTGCTGATAGTGAGCGTGTAATCTGCACGCGTGGTATCATGGGACCCCAGCTGCGTGCGATAGGGGAGGTGGACTCGCGTGTTGTATGTCATACGTCATGGTCAGACGGCCAGGAACAAAGCGAAGGTGCTGCAAGGGCACTACGATGAGCCCATGAACCAGGAGGGCTTCGCTCAGGCGCGCGCCGCATACGAGCGTTTCGTCGCGGCGGGGCTGCGCTTCGACAAGGTGTATACGAGTCCCCTGCAGCGTGCGATCCAGACGGCGCAGATCGTCGCGCCGGGTGTGCCACAGGTAGTGGATGCGCGCCTCATCGAGATCGATTGCGGTCCCTACGAGGGCATGGATCTGCTCGCGCCGGCGCCCGAGGTCATCGCGTTCTTCCGCGACTTCAGGAATGTGCCCGCACCAGAGGGCATGGAGTCGCTCGAGAGCATCATCGCCAGGATAGGTGCGTTCCTCGCCGACGTCCACGACGAAGCTCTGGATGCGAACATCCTGGTGAGCACCCATGGCGTGGCGATGCGGGGCGTGCTGGAGTGCCTCGAGTCCGGTTCAGCCGGCAACTTATGGTCGAAGCGCATAGTCAATTGCGCGGTCTTCGTGAGCGAGGCGCTGCCTGATGGCGGCTGGTCTGCCCCCGAGGAGTGGTGAGTTCTCTGCGGCTGCGCTTATCCTGTTACCAAGGCATCATGATGAACGCCATCACGACGATGTAGTTGAGTACTCCGAACACGAGACTCGCGATGGTTCCCGCAAGCGCCCCAATGCCAGCTGACTTCCCATCGGCGGGTCGCTCTTTCTCCCAGACGAGGAAGAGGATGAGCCCCACAAGAGGCGCCAGGAATCCGAGCAACGCCCAACCGATGCTCAGGCTCTTCTTGCGGCAGATCAGCAGTGTGATGACAAGGCCCACCGCGTAGAGCACGAAGAGGATCGCGATCGATACGAGGAGCTGACTGAAAATCATATCGGTGTTCATGGTTGCGATCCTCCCGCTACTTGCGGCGCTTCTTGGCTGCGGGGAGCTCGTCGAGCATGTCGCCCACGAGTTGGGTGATCGCATCGCGTGACTCGATGTCCACCAAGCGCATGGGTGCGGCGCCCTCATAGGGGGTCTCGAGGGCCGCGAGCACCGCCGCTGCTGCAGGGCTGTCCTTCACGAGGAAGCGGTCGTCGTAGATCCCACCGAAGAGCTTGCCCGAGGCGTACAGCAGGTATTCGCCCATCATCTTGCGTGTGCTGACATCCGGCACATCGGCCAGCAGGTCGAGCACGTATTCGAGGTATGCCGGGGTCGTTGCCATGTGGGTCCTCTCGTCGGCGGCGGTCGTATTGTGATTATACCCGCGGCCTTCGCGCCCTGCGCCCCGCACCCGCGCATTTTCCATATCGTTGACTGCACGCCCCCGCGCAGGCGCTACAATACGCAGCAGATGCGCACGTGCGCATCTGAACGCATGCTTCATCTCGAGTTGGGAGCGATCATGGCCAATTGGTTCACCAATCTCTTCAAGCGCAACAAGGACGACGAGGAGCGCACCTACGAGCGTCGCATCCGCATCGACGAAGGCGCGTACGACGATCCCAAGGACCTGCACTACTTCATCGCCCAGGCCCTCATGTTCCCCGACTACTACGGCAACAACCTGGACGCGCTGGCCGACTGCCTGGGCGACATCGACACGCCCACCAAGGTGGTCATCCGCCGCAAGCCGCGCACGGAAAACGAGCCCGCACCCGAGCCCACGTGGTTCGACGCGTTCTGCGACGTATTCCAGGACCTCGAGGAACAGAACGACTTCCTGGACGTCTTCTTCAAGACGCTGCCCGCCGAAGAACCCGCCAAGGAGGAGTGACATGGCGACTCCCAGCATCCCTTCCCGCGAAGAGGCCTTCGCGCTGCTGAGCAAGTACAACAAGGACCCCTTCCACATCCGCCACGCCCTGACCGTCGAGGGCGTCATGCGCTGGTTCGCACAGGACCAGGGCTTCGCCGACGAGGCCGACTACTGGGCCACCGTGGGTCTCATGCACGACATCGACTTCGAGCTCTACCCTGATCAGCACTGCCAGGTGGCACCGCGTCTACTGCAGGAAGGCGGCTTCCCGCCCGAGTTCATCCACTCCGTCTGCAGCCATGGCTACGGCATCTGCTGCGATATCGAGCCCACACACCAGATGGAGAAGATCCTCTTCGCCGCCGACGAGCTCACCGGCCTCATCTGGGCCGCCGCTCTCATGCGTCCCAGCATGTCCACCAAGGACATGGAGGTCAAGAGCGTCAAGAAGAAGTACAAGGACCACCGTTTCGCCGCCGGTTGCTCCCGCGAGATCATCGACCGCGGATGCGAGCAGCTGGGTTGGGAACGTGACCTGCTCATCGAGAAGACCATCCTCGCCATGCGCGAATGCGAGGACAGCGTCGCCGCCTTCATGGCGACCTACGGGGAGTGAGCCGCGCGTGACCGAGCGCCTCTCTCCCGCGTCCGCCGCGCCCGCGGTGCTGGTGGTGGGCAGCGCCATCGTCGACGCCGTCTACCAGCTGGCCGCATTGCCCACGAGCGCCCAGAGCGTGAACGTGCTGGACAGCCGCAACTGCCTGGGCGGCTGCGCCGTGAACACATCCAACATCATCCGCCAGATGGGCGTTGCCGTGCGTCTGCTCGCGCCGGTGGGAAGGGGAGTCTTCGCGGACTTCATCGCCCACGAGTTGAGCGTGCGCGGTTTCAAGCCCTTCAAGGTGGATACGGATAAGGACTGCGCGACGTGCATCTGTCTGGTGGAGCCGAGCGGTGAGCGCACCATGATCACCGTGCCCGGCATCGAGCAGTACTTCGAACCCGCGTGGTTCGACGATGTCGATCCGCTGCGGTTCGATGCCGTGAGCGTGTGCGGCTACGAGATCGAACCGGAATGCGGCGAGCATATCGTGGCCTTCCTGGAGCGCTACAAGCGCGAGAACCCTGCGGGCACCGTGTATTTCGCGCCCGGCCCCGGCATCTGCGAGCTGGATGCGGGCAAGATGGCGCGCATCGCCGCGCTCTCGCCCGTGTGGCATCTGAATGACAAGGAGGCCCGCGAGTTCACCGGCTGCGACGACCTGGATGCGGCCGCCGCACGCATCATGGAGCGCGGTGCGAGCGCCGTGGTCGTCACCCGCGGCAAGCTGGGTGCCAGCGTGCTCACCAGCGATGGCGAGAGCTGGCTTGTGCCCACCACGCCGGTCAAGCCCGTCGACACCGTGGGCGCCGGCGACTCCAACCTGGGTGCCATCATCGCCTGCCGCACGCTGGGCTTCTCCTGGCCCGGCGCACTCGCCCGTGCCAACAAGGTCTCCGGTGCCGTCTGCCAGGTGGCGGGCGCCGTGATGGATGACGCCGACTTCATACGCTTCGGTTTGGGGCTGTGATGGGTCCGCTGCTGCTCATGGTGAGCGGTGGTAGCGATTCCGTGGCACTGCTCCAGATGATCCCCCAACTCGCCCCCAACACGCCCGTGCGCGTGCTGCATGTGAACCACATGATCCGTGGTGCGGCCGCCGATGCCGACGCCGCCTTCGTGCGCGGGCTCTGCGCACAGCTGGGCGTCGATTGCGTCGTGCGCTGCGTGGACGTGCCCGCGATCATCGCCCGCGATGGTGGCAACCTGGAGGCCGTCGCCCGTCGTGAGCGGTATGCGATCGCGAACCGCGAGCTCGATGCCTTCTGTCATGAGCTGGGCGTCGACCCCGCGCAGGGCAGGCTGGTGCTCGCGCACACGGCCAGCGATCGCGCGGAGGGCTTCTTCATGCGCAGCATCATCGGTGGGGGAGCGGAGGCGTTGCTGGGCATGCGCGAACACAACGAGCGTGCCCGCACCTGGCGCCCCCTGCTGCATAACACCCGCGAGGAGCTGCAGGACTACCTGCGTGAGCACGGCGTGCGCGTGGATGGCCAGCTCTGGCGCGAGGATGCGAGCAACCAGGACACGGAGCGCTTCCGTGCCTTCGTGCGCCACGAGGTCATCGGCCGCGCCAAGGCCTTCAACCCCCAGCTCGAGCACAATCTGGACCGCAACCTTGAGATCCTGGCGGATGAATCCGCGCTGCTCGACCAGCTCACGCAGGATGCGCTCGCGCGCCTTGCGGTATGGGATAAGGACGGCACCCTGTTGCTGGACATCCCTCAGCTGCTCGAACTGCCTCTCGCGCTGCAGCGTCGCGCGCTTTACACCGCGATCCATGCGCTGCTGCCGCAGGGCGAGCGCCTGGACGGCTTCCACATCGACCGCCTACTCACTGGCTGCGGCACCTCCGGCTTCGCCGCGGATCTGCCCTGTGGCATCCATGCTGGCGAGGAGTACGGGAAGCTCGCACTCACCATGCCTTCGACTCGTGGGGCGGGGCAGGGGGTTGAGCGATATCCTAGCGAACGCCCCCTGCCCTGCCCGACAGAGTTCGGGACAGTGGATGCGCGTCTTCTCAATCCGGGCAGCACGGAGGATGCGGCGCTTATCGCACGCCTGCGCGAGCTGCCACGGAATCGCGCCATCGTGGATGCGGATCTGGTCGACGCGGCCGGCGGTCTGCAGCTGGGCACGCCACTCGAGGGTGAGCGCATGCAACCGCTGGGCATGGGCGGCCACAGTCGCAAGCTCACCGACCTCATGCAGGACGCGCGCATCCCGCAACGCAAGCGCGCCGTCTGGCCCGTCCTGCGTGCAGGTGCGGACGTGGTCTGGCTGCCCGGTGTGTGCGTGAGCGAGAGCTTCAAGTGCACGCCGCAGACCAAGCGTCACCTGATGGTTGCCTTCGATTTCGAAGATCCCGCCCCATGGGGGCGCGAAATAGGGTAATGTAGGAACGTTGATTCACTGGATGTTGGACGGCCGGATGGCCCTGAGGGAAGGATGGAAGCATGCAGATGCACCCCGACGTGAACAAGATCCTCTTCACCGAGGATGAGATCAAGGCGCACGTTGCCAGGCTCGGCGCGGCCATCGACCGCGATTTCGCCGGTGAGGACGTGATCATCGTCACCGTCCTGCGTGGTGCGGCCATCTTCAGCGCAGACCTCGCGCGCGCCATCAAGACCGTTCCCGTCGAGATGGACTACATGGCCATCTCCAGCTACGGCGCCTCGACCAAGAGTTCCGGCGTCGTGAACATCCAGAAGGATCTGTCCAGCCCCATCACCGGCCGCAACGTCATCGTGGCCGAGGATATCCTGGATTCCGGCCTCACGTTGTCCTATGTGCTCGAGAACCTGGCCGCGCGTGAGCCCAAGAGCCTCACCTTCATGCCCCTGTTCATCAAGAAGGGCGTCCAGAAGGTGCACATCGACGTCGATTATCCGGCGCTCGAGATTCCCAACGAGTTCGTCGTGGGCTATGGCCTCGACTATGCCGAGAAGTACCGCAACCTGCCGTACCTCGCGGTCCTCGACCCCAAGGTCTACAGCAAGTAGAAAGAGAGTCACGTGAAGAACAAGAGCCTTCGAACCGGTGTACTGTACCTGGTGCTCCTGGCCGCCCTGGCCATCGTGCTGGGTAGCCAGCTTTCCGGCAACACCGGCAACGGCAAGCCCGTCGAGCTTTCCACCAGCAAGTTCGTGACCGCGGTCAATGAGAACCGCGTGACCGAGGTCACCTACAAGGCCACCACCGGCGTGATCACCGGTAGCTACTGGGAGGACAACGCCGCCAAGTCCAAGGGTGAGGATGCCCTGACCCGCTTCAGCTCCACCTACGTGGGCGAGGACAGCCTGGCGCAGCTCATGGCCGACCATCCCGACATCGACTACAGCGTTGACGTGACATCCAACAGCATCTGGCTCACGTTGCTCACCACCTTCCTGCCCCTCCTGTTGCTGCTGGCCATCATGTGGTTCTTCTTCGGTCAGATGACCAATGCCAACAACTCGCAGATGAAGTTCGGCAAGGCCAAGACCAAGATGATCAAGGAGGACCGCCCCAAGACCAAGTTCAGCGATGTGGCGGGTATCGACGAGGCGGTTGAGGAACTCGACGAGATCAAGGAGTTCCTGTCCAACCCCGCCAAGTTCCAGGCGATGGGCGCCAAGATCCCCCGCGGCGTGCTGCTGGTGGGCCCTCCGGGTACCGGTAAGACCCTGCTGGCGCGTGCCGTCGCAGGTGAGGCGGGCGTCCCGTTCTTCAGCACCTCCGGCTCCGACTTCGTCGAGATGTTCGTGGGCGTGGGTGCCTCCCGCGTGCGCGACCTCTTCGAGCAGGCCAAGGCCGCGGCTCCTTCCATCATCTTCATCGACGAGATCGATGCCGTGGGTCGTCAGCGCGGCGCCGGTCTGGGCGGTGGCCACGACGAGCGCGAGCAGACCTTGAAC
>JAFRFV010000164.1 GCA_017434185.1 Coriobacteriales bacterium | reverse complement strand
GACCACCGTGGCGCTGGGGATGTCCCTTGAGACCTCCTCGGCATGGTTGGGGCCGCTGATGGCGGCGATACGCGCGGGGTTGCCCAGCTCCTGTTCGAGCACCTGCGTGAGCAGGCAACGCGTGCCCTTCTCCGCACCCTGGGAGAGCATGGCGACCGGCGGCGTGGGGCCAAGATACGGAGCTATCGAGCGTGCGGTCTCCCGCGCGGCATAGGAGGGCGTCACGATGAAGACCGCCGCGGCGCCTTCGACTGCCTCTTGGAAGCTCGCCGTCGCCGTGAGGGTGCCGGGGAGGTCGATGTCACACAGGTAGCGGGGGTTGCGATGCTGCTCGTTGATGGCGTCCGCTACAGCGGGGGTGTGGCACCACAGGGAAGTCGCATATCCTTTGCTGCCCAGCGCGCGTGCGACCGCGGTCCCCCAGGAACCGGCGCCGATGACGGCCACTTTCATTCTGCATCATCCCCTGGATCCTTCTGGTCCTTACGCTTGGCATTGCCCACGGAGAACTTGCGCTCCGTGCCCTTGATCAAGCGACCGATGTTCGCGTGATGCGCACCGATCACGACCGCTGCCAGCGCGACACCAAAGCCCAGGAGGAGCGGCGAACCGGGATAGAAGAGCAGGATAAGGAAGGGCAGGGACGCCGCAGCGAGTACGCTGCCCAAAGACACGTAGCGGGACAGGAAGACGACGGTCACGAAGACCACGATGAGCCCGAGTGCCACCGGAGGCATCATGGCCGCGATCACACCCAGTGAGCAGGCCACACCCTTGCCGCCCTTGAAGGACAGCCACGGCGAGATGCAATGCCCCAGAACCGCGAAGATGGCGGTCAGGAGCAGTGCGAGATCCCACTGCCAGCCAAGGCCCAGGATGCCGTGGGCCTCCCCCACTGCGGCGGCGGCATCCCCCGCCGCATAGCTCAGGATGAAGCGGGCGATGACGACGGCGAGAGCGCCCTTGAGCACGTCCAGCAACAGCACGCTCAGGCCGGCGCGAACGCCAAGGACACGCAGGACGTTGGTCGCACCGGTGTTGCCCGAACCATGCTCGCGCACGTCGATGCCATAGAGGTTCCTGCCGATGAGGATGGCGAAGGGGATGGAGCCGCAGGCATAGGCCTCCGCCAGGCAAACGAGCAAGGCGATGACGTACGCTGCGTTCGAGCCCAGTGCGATCGCCGAGAACATCGCGCTTATCCCTTCTTCTTGAACTTGAGGCGGATGGGTGTACCCTCCAGCGGGAAACGATCCCTCAGACGGTTCTCGATGTAGCGCTGGAAGCTGGGGTCTTCCGCGAGCTCGGGGAAGTTGCAGAAGAACGTGAAGACCGGCGGGTTGCTTCCCGTCTGCGTCACGTAGTTCATCTTGAGACGCTGATTGCCCCTGACCACCGTGTGGCCGAATTCACGGATCTCGGAGAGCAGGTTGTTGAGCTTGTTGGTGGGGATGATGGTGCTCGCGTTGAGATAGCACAGGTCGATGGCATCCCAGATACGATGGATGCTGCGACCCGTGAGCGCGCTGATGCGCAGCACCGGAGCCTAGGACACGAAGATCATGCGGTCCTCGACACGGTCCTCCAGGTCGGCGCGTTCCTCGGGGGTGGTGAGCAGATCCCACTTGTTGAGCAGGATCACCAGGCCGCAACCGCGCTCGTGCGCGAGGGCGGCGACGCGCTGGTCCTGGTCGGTGAGGCCGATCGAGGAATCCACCACGAGCAGGGCGACATCCGCACGATCGATGGCACGCATGGCGCGAACGAAGCCGTAGTATTCCACGCTCTCGTCGATCTGCGACTTGCGACGGATGCCGGCGGTATCGACGATGCGATACTTCTTGCCATCGTGCTCCACCACGGTGTCGATGGCATCGCGGGTGGTGCCGGCCACGTCGGAGACGATGGAACGCTCCTTACCCACCAGCTGGTTGGTGAGCGAGGACTTGCCGGCGTTGGGACGGCCGATGATGGCCACGTTGATGGCGTCATCGTCCTCCTGTACTTCGCCGTCGTCTTCCGGCAGCACATCCATGATGGCGTCCAGTAGATCGCCGGTGCCATGGCCGTGGGTCGCGGAGACCGCCCAAGGGTCACCCATTCCAAGGTTGTAGAACTCCCAGAGCTCGTCTTCGCGACCGGGGGTGTCCATCTTGTTCACCACCAGGAAGATGGGCTTGCTGGAACGCTTGAGCAGCTTGGCGACGGCCTCGTCTTCCGGCGTGATACCGGTCCTGCCATCGCAGATGAACACGATGGCGTCCGCTTCCTCCATGGCCATGATGGCCTAGGTGCGGATGGAGGACTGGAAGGCATCGTCGTCGCCGAACTCGACACCGCCGGTGTCGATGAGCATGAACTCGCGCCCGCACCAATCGGCCTTGTGATAGGAGCGGTCACGGGTGACACCGCGCTGCTCATGCACGATGGCATCGTGCATCTGCGCGATACGATTGACGAAGGTGGACTTGCCAACATTGGCACGACCCACCACTGCTACGATAGGCAAGGACATGATTCTTCCTCTTTGTTCCATGTTGCTACGAGTGAGGCAGCAACGCCTTTGCCAACTCGTCTATTCTAACTGAACCGAGCATCACTTGGACCCCTGCCGAGGCCGCTATATCGTCGATGGTGCCACCATCCAAGCTCAGACCACTGCTGTTGAACATCGTGGGCGGCAGCAGGACGAGGGTCCCAGAGCTGCAGATACCCTCCCGCTTGCAGATCTCGATGGCATCCACCACATCCACTGCGCAGAGCAGGCCGGTCACGTTCACATTGCCGCCAAAGAAGTGGTTCTTCACGGGTATGACTTTGAGATAAGCGCCCAGCGGCGATGCCGCCACCTTGGGTTCGAAGACCTTCGCGAAGGCCTCGCCGGTGAGCACGATGGCGTCACGGGCTCCCGTCATGTCACGATCGAAGTCGTGCAGGTCGGCATCCCAGTCGTCGATGAAACTGCGCAGCATGCCTATGCCGTCCTCGAACTGGGCGAAATCGTCGTAGTAGCTCGCGGGCGGGATGGGGAGCTGCGCGTTCAGGTAGAACTCGTCAGCGAGGTAGAAACGCGTGCGTCCCAGCTGCTCACGGGCGCGTTGCTGGTAGGGCTCCAGTTGTCTGATCACCGCACGCGCCTGTTGCGGCTCGTCGAAGGAGTGATCGAAACGCTTCTGGTACTTGGTATAGCCCAGTGGCACGATGCCGCAGGAGAGGACGCCCGGACGCTGCTCCATCCAGTGCAGACTCTCCTCGAGCACCGCACCGTCGTTCACACCGGGCAGCAGCACGATCTGGCAATGTACGTCCACACCGCCTTCCAAGATGCGCTCGAGAGCCTCGATGCCCCGCGCAGCGTTCTTTCCCATGAGCTTGCGACGCACGGCGGGGTCGACCGCATGCACGCTCACATGCAGAGGCGAGAGCTGCATGTCGATCACGCGCTGGATGTCGTCGTCGCTCATGTTGGTGAGCGTGACGAAGTTGCCCTGCAGGAAGGACAGGCGGTAGTCGTCATCCTTCATGTACAGGGTGCGGCGCATGTGCTTGGGCAGCATGGCCATGAAGCAGAAGGTGCAGGCGTTCCTGCACAGCCTCATGCCATCGAAGATGCAATCGGTGAATGCGATCCCCCATTGCTCCCCGGGTTCACGCGAGAGTTCGGCCTCGTACTCGTAACCCTCGCTCTCCCCTTCCAGCGCAGCGAGGTCTTCTGGCACGAAGCCCTCCAGGGTCACGCTCTGCTCACTCGTGAGCCAGTACCAGTCGATCATGTCACGGCATGGCATACCGTCGACGGCAGTGACGGTCATACCCGGCAGCAGCCCGGCCTCCCACGCGGGAGAGCCTTCCTCGATACTGGCGATAACGGCTCCCTGCGAGCCGGGTGCCGTGCTTGGAGCGTAGTCGCTCACCGGAGTGCCTCCAATGCGGCGACGACGGCATGGATGTGATCAGCGGGCGTGGAGGCACCGGCGGTGATACCCACTACCCGCGCACCTTCGAACCATGCGGGGTCGAGCTCGTCCTGCGATTCGATGTGGTGCGTACGCGGGCAAGCTTCGCTGCAAATGGCGACCAAGCGGCGTGTGTTGCCGGAGTTGCGCCCACCTATGACGATCATGACATCCGCCTGGGCGGCAAGGGCCGCTGCGGCCTGTTGACGCTGGCGTGTGGCCAAGCAGATGGTGTTGCGCAACTGCAGATCCTCGACCTTGGGTCGCAGGGCTTCGACGATCGCTTGCAGGGCAGCCGCTGATTGCGTGGTCTGCACCACGACACCCACCTTGGGAGGCAGATCGTCCGGCAGCTCGCTGGGGTCGATCGCGACGACCGCATCCGGCCCGGCGTAGGCGCAGATGCCCTCTACCTCGGCGTGGCCCTTCTCCCCCACCACGACAACACGGTAGCCATCCCCATGGAGTTCCTCGGCCGCCTTGTGGACCCTCTTCACGAGGGGGCAGGTGGCATCGTCAACCACGAGGCCCGCATCCAATGCATCGGTTATGACCTGCGGAACCACACCATGGCTGCGGATCACGACGGTCGCACCGCTGGGGATCCCATCAAGCGATTCCGCGCTGTGCACACCACCACGCGCCAGTTCATCGACCACGCGTGGATTGTGGATCAGGGGGCCCAGCGTATAGACCTGATGGGACCCATCAGCGGCCTTCCTCACGATATCGAGCGCGCGGTTGACGCCAAAGCAGGCGCCCGCGTGTTCTGCGATGCGGATCTCCATGGGTCACACCCCTTCCATTCGATCGTGGCGGCCGGACGACTCGCGACCGGAATCAGGCCTTCGCGGTGATGGGCGCCCAGGCGTCCGTCTCGCCGGTCACCTCACGGATGCGATGCATGACCTCGTCGGCCATGGCCTGGTAGCGCACATCCTTGGGCAGCTGTGCGTAGTCCTTGGGGAAGACGGGATCGAGGGCGACGATACGCACCTTGGGGAAGTGGATGAGCTTCTGCCCAAGGGGACGGATCTTCTCGGGGCCTATGAGAGCGATGGGGAAGATGGGCTTATCCGCCATGGTGGCGAGCAGACCCACGCCGCCGTTGGTGTCGGGCTCGTCAGGCTCATGCATCATCTTGCGGGAACCCTCAGGGAAGATGCCCAGCCACTCGCCACG
>JAFRFV010000163.1 GCA_017434185.1 Coriobacteriales bacterium | reverse complement strand
CCTTCGAAGATGTCGATGGTGCCGAAGGGACGCACGCGCGGAGCGTCGCCGTCGACCGTGGCCAGGAAATAGGTCTTGGCATCCTTGATGAACTCGTAGACTTCCTGCATGGTTACTCCTTCCCTTCCCTACTTAGGCTTTGCGGATCCTGGCGTGGATCTCCTGCAGGGATTCGACGCCGGAACCGGTTCCCTCCTTGACGGTCTTGATACCCACCGCGCCGGCGTAGGCCGCGGCCATGGTGGTGAAATACGGGATGTGCGCCTTGATGGCGGCCTTGCGGATGTAGCCATCGTCGTTGACGCTCTCGCTGCTCACATCGGGCGTGTTCACGACCACGTCGATCTGCCCGTTGGTGATGGCGTCCACCAGATTGGGGCGACCCTCGTAGCGCTTGAAGGTCATGGTGGCGGGGATGCCCGCCTCGCGGATGGTGTTGCAGGTGCCGCGCGTGGCCCAGATCTCGAAGCCGGCATCCACGAAGGCCTGCGCTACCTTGATCAGGTCGACCTTCTCCTTGCCGCTGATGCTCATGAGCACCGTACCGCTGGTGGGCAGCACGGTCTGGGTGGCCTCCTGCGCCTTGAAGAATGCCTCACCGAAGCTGTTGGCCAGACCCAGGACCTCGCCGGTGGAGCGCATCTCGGGACCCAGGACCGGATCGACTTCCGGGAACATGTTGAAGGGGAACACGGCCTCCTTCACGCCGTAGTGCGAGTAGATGCTCTCGTGAAGGGCGGGCACGGGAGAAGGACGGCCGGACAGCTCGCCGGTGATCACGTCCGTGGCCAGCTGCACCATCTGGATGCCGCAGACCTTGCTCACCAGCGGCACTGTGCGTGACGCGCGCGGATTGGCCTCGAGCACGTAGACCACGTCGTTCTCGATGGCGTACTGCATGTTCATCAGACCGCAGACGTGCATGGCCTCGGCGATACGGCGGGTGTATTCCTTGATGGTTGCCAGATGCTGCGCCGGGATATTGAGCGACGGCAGGATGCAGGCGGAATCGCCGGAATGGATGCCCGCCAGTTCGATGTGCTCCATCACCGCGGGCACGAAAGCGTGCTGACCGTCGCAGATGGCGTCGGCCTCGCACTCGAGCGCGTGGCGCAGGAAGCGGTCGATCAGGATGGGACGGTCCGGGGTCACGCCAACGGCGGCGGCCATGTAGTTGCACAGCGAGGCATCGTCGTAGACCACCTCCATGCCACGACCGCCCAGCACGTAGCTGGGACGCACCATCACGGGATAGCCTATCTTGTGCGCGATCTGCAGTGCGTCGCCCACGGTCACGGCCATGCCGGCCTCGGGCATGGGGATGCCCAGCGATTCCATGACGGCGCGGAAGCGGTCACGGTCCTCGGCCAGGTCGATGATCTCCGGGCTCGTGCCCAGGATCTTGACGCCAGCGGCCTCGAGCTCGCTGGCCAGGTTGAGCGGCGTCTGCCCGCCGAACTGCGCGATCACGCCCAGGGGCTTCTCCTTCTCGTAGATGGAGAGCACGTCCTCTGCGGTGAGGGGCTCGAAATAGAGCTTGTCGGAGGTGTCATAGTCGGTGGAGACGGTCTCCGGATTGCAGTTGACGATGATCGTCTCGAAGCCCAGCTTCTTGAGCGCGAAGGCCGCGTGCACGCAGCAGTAGTCGAACTCGATGCCCTGGCCGATGCGGTTGGGGCCGCCGCCCAGGATCATGACCTTGCGCGTGTCACGGGCGACGCTCTTATCAGGGGCGTTGTAGGTGGAATAGTAGTAGGCGG
>JAFRFV010000162.1 GCA_017434185.1 Coriobacteriales bacterium | reverse complement strand
GTGCCCTTGTAGTAGGCGGCGTTGAAGGGGGCATCCAGGAAGCTGAAGTTGGGGAAGAGGCGCTTGGCGGAGCACTCACAGGCCAGACGGAAGAGGTCGGAGTTGGGCTCGCCGGGGTTGAAGTTGACGCCTTCCTTCACACGGAAGATCTGGATGGGGAAGATGGGAGTCTCACCGTGACCCAGACCGGCCTCGGTGGCCAGCAGGAGGTTCTTGATGACCATGCGGCCCTCGGCGGAGGTGTCCATGCCGTAGTTGATGGAGCTGAACGGGGTCTGCGCACCAGCGCGGGAATGCATGGTGTTCAGGTTGTGGATGAAGGCCTCCATGGCCTGGTAGGTGGCGCGGTCGGTGTCGCTCTTGGCGGCCTTGGCGGCGTAGGCCTGCACGCGGTCGGCGATGGCCTCGTCCAGACCCAGCAGCTCCATGAGCAGGGCCTTCTCAGCGCGCACGTAGCTGGCATCCATCACCAGGGTGGGAGACTTCTTGATCTCGCCCTCCACGCGGGCGACGACCTCGTCGGCGCGCAGCTTGGCGTCCTCGATGTTGCCCAGCAGCTCGAGGGCGGCGGCCATGTCGCGGCGGTAGAAGCGCTTGTAGGTCTTGGCAACGCCCTGGCCCATGCCGTAGTCGAAGTTGGTGATGGACTGGCCACCATGCTGGTCGTTCTGGTTGCTCTGGATGGCGATGCAGGCCAGTGCGCTGTAGCTGGAGATGTCGTTGGGCTCGCGCAGGACGCCGTGACCGGTGCTGAAGCCGTCCTTGAACAGCTTGATGATGTCGATCTGGCAGCAGGTGGTGGTCAGGGTGTAGAAGTCCAGGTCGTGGATGTGGATGTCGCCCTCGCGGTGGGCCTTGGAGAACTCGGGGGCCAGCACGCACATCTCGTAGAACTGCTTGGCGGACTCGCTACCGTACTTGAGCATGGTGCCCATGGCGGTGTCGGCGTCGATGTTGGCGTTCTCGCGCTTCACGTCGCTGTCGGAGGCCTTGGCGAAGGTCAGGTCGCGCATGGTCTGCATGAGACGGGTGTTGACCTCGCGGGCGCGGTTGCGCTCGGCGCGGTACAGGATGTAGGCCTTGGAGGTGCGGACGAAGCCGTTCTCGATCAGGGCCTCTTCGACCAGGTCCTGCACGCCCTCGACGGTGGGGGTGCCGGTGAGCTCGCCGGCCTCGATCTTGGCGACGACCTGATCCGCGAGGCCGTCGGCCACGGAGCGGTCCTTGTTGAGACCGGAGGCCTTGAAGGCCTTCTCGATGGCGTCGGCGATCTTGGAGGGCTCGAAGGGGACAGAGCGACCGTCGCGCTTGATGATGGTATCGATCATGATTGTTTCCTCTCCCTCTGGTGCGTTCGCGCCGCATGTCCGCGGCGCCTGCTGCGTTAACTTCTCCGGTAGTAAAGGGCCCCGCAGGGCCCATCGTTCCTCGTTCCGTCGGCCTGCCCCCTACTTCGTGATCGAGTCGCTTGTTTCGTTCTCGGCCACAATATATGGTGTATGGGGCGGTTCCGACAGTGCACATATAGTAGCCCAGGGATTCTCCCCTGACAAGACGCGCGGAGAAGGTTTTTCGCTCTGCGGAGAATCTCCACAATATGTGACTTACGCGGTCACATATCTTTCCACAGTGGGATAAGCTCAGCGTGCCGGGTTTTCCACCGCTTTCCACAGTTTTTCCCCGGGGTTTCCCACCGTCGCCGTTCACCGAATGGGCTGCGGGGGCGCAGGCTGATCGCGCACAGATGGCAGGCGAGCGGGGCGGGGGCGCGGGCGCGGGGGTGCGGGAGCGCCGTGCGCAGCACTTATCTACATGACTGCAAAAAGTAGCAGATTATCTGCTGAAATTTGCAGCTGTGTAGGCGTCGGCTACATGGCTGCAGAAAGTAGCAGATTTTCTGCTGAAATCTGCAGCTGTGTAGACGCGAGCTACATGGCTGCAGAAAGTAGCAGATTTTCTGCTGAAATCTGCAGCTGTGTAGATGCGAGTCGTGTGAGGCAAGTGGTGCGGACACGTGGCATCGCGAGCATCGCAGCAGTACAATGCATACAGACGCGCACGCGCGAATGTCACGACACCAGGAGGTCCACATGATCGACAGCAAGGAACTCATCAAGCGACTCATCTCCGCGGCCCTTTCGATGAAGGACGCACAGGACGAGCTCGATGCGATCGACGCCGAATACGAGGGCGCCAAGCACAGCTCGAACAACAACCGCATCGCCGATGCCATCATCGATGCCCTCACCAGCAGGCTGGCCGCCGGCACCGCTGCCAAGAAGCCCGCTGCCCCGGCTGACGAGGCCGCTCCCGCTGCCGGCGTGCTCTCCATCCAGGACATCCTGAGTGGCGTGGTCAAGAGCGTTGGCAAGGTTGACAACAGCACCACCGCGAGCCTGTGGAGCAGCTGGCTGTCCGGTCTGATGGATGCCGCCCCCGCCGACAGCGACAAGGTGGATGACGACGGCCTGAAGAAGATGTTCGCGGGCGCCTTCCAGGCCCTCGATGCCAAGTCCGGAGCCAAGCAGGGCGATAAGACCCTCATGGACGCGATCATCCCCGCCAGCAGGGTCTTCGCAGAGGCCAAGAGCGGCGACAGCATCCAGAGCCTGTTCAGCCTGGCCGCCGCGGCAGCGCTGGAGGGCGCCGATTCCACCAAGGACCTTGAGGGCAAGTACGGCCGCAGCGCCAAGAAGGCGAACAAGGGCGTTGGCACCAAGGATGCCGGCGCCGTGAGCATGGCGAGCTTCTTCCGCGGCCTGGCCGATATCATGGATTCCGCTCAGGACGGCACCCAGGACGACGCGGAGTAGCACACTCCCCGCGCCCAGCGCCCGCCCGGCGCGCTAGATGAGCGGGACGATGATCCCGTAGAGTCCCATCAGCACCAATAGGAAGCCCACCGCCATCACGGCGGTCTTGGGCAGACCCTTCTTCATGGTCGTTTGCGCCCACAGGTTCACTGCGCCCGCAGCCAGAAGGATGATGAAGAAGATCATGTGAATCGCCTCCCCGGGTTCGCGTCGCCGCGCACTCCCCTACTTGAACACCACGGTGTAGTCCGCCGCCAGATCCCAGCTGCCTATGATGCCCGCGATCACGGCTTGTGCGTTGTCGCGCGCCTCCTGCAGGGTCGAGGCGTCCTTCATGACCAGGTCCTCCTCGACCTCCTTGGCGTGTTGGATGAAGCTGTTCGAGAGTTCGAAATCGACGGGATTGAACACGCTGTTGGTGATCTTGTACGACTGCGTCGCCGCATTGTCGAAGTCGTCGTACAGGATCCGCACCGGCGGCAGGGTGACGGTGATGGTCTTGGAGTCCTCATCCACCACCACCTTGACATCCTTGACGTCGAAACCCAAGCCGATCGTGCCCTTGTAGGCGATCAGGGTGGAGTTGGCAGTGAAGGGCAGCGTGAGGTTGCCCAGGGGCGTGGCCAGGCTCTTCTCGTTGTTGGCCACCTCGAAGCCCGCGTAGCGCACCTTGGTGACGGTCAGGTCGCTGGCCGCCTCGATCTTGCGCTCGAGCTCGTTCACGTCGATCGTGACCACCTGCTCGCTCGCGCCGGGTTGCAGGCGACTCGACAGCGTGGGGAACAGCAGCAACAGCACCACCGTGAGGATGATGCCCACGACGACGCCTATGCTGCCACCGGTCAGCTTGTCCTTGAAGCTCTGAACGGAGTCCTTGGCCACGATGCCTCCCTTTTCCGCGGTTCCAACCCATCCATTATACGATAAGCGCCGCGCTCACCGCCGCGGCGTTGCCGAGTCGATTGAATGACCCTATCAGCGCTTGCGCCCGCGGTTGTAGTGGTACTTTATGCTTCCTCCGGCCTTGCCGCCCTTATCCGCCGCCTTACGGTCCAGACGGGCGCGGATCTCCTGCCGCGCAGCGGTATCCGCCATCTCCTGCTGCAGGATCAGATACGACTCGAGGCGGCGCTTGGGGATCGTGCCCGCCTCGACGGCGGCACGCACAGCGCAACCGGGCTCGCTCGTGTGGCTGCAATCACGGAAACGGCAACCCGCGGCGGCCTCCTCGATCTCCGGGAAGGCGGCGGCCATGCCATCCTCGTTCTCCCACAGGGCGACGGCGCGGATGCCGGGCGTGTCGATGATCACTCCCCCACCGGGGATGGGCAGCAGCTGACGCGCGACCGTGGTATGACGCCCGCGGTCATCGCCGGCACGCACCGCGGCGGTGCGCATGCGTTCCGCGCCCACCAGCGCATTCACCAGCGAACTCTTGCCCACGCCGGATGCGCCCAGCAACACGGCGGTGCTGCCGGCGGGAATGCAGGCGCGCACGTCCTCGACGCCCTCACCGCGCTTGCTGCACACGGTGAGCACGCGCAGGCCCGGAGCCGTCTCCTGCGCGGCGGCGACATCCGCCGCCAGGTCCGGCGACAGATCGGTCTTGGTGAGCAGAACCACGGGCGTGGCACCGCTCTCGTGCGCCACCACCAGTTCGCGCTCCAACCTGCGCTGATTCAGGGCCTCGCCGCCCAGCGCATGCACCACGAAGATGGTGTCGATGTTGGCGGCCAGCACCTGAACACGCGTGCGTTCGGCGGGATCCTTGCGGCAGAAGCTCTCCTTGCGGTCGAGCACCCAGCAGATGATGCCCATGTCGTGGCCCTGCGGCAGCGCGAGCACCACCCAGTCGCCCACACAGGCCAGACTGTCGTTGCGCTTGATGAAGTCCACCGCGTGTTCGCAGCGCAGATTGCCCAGATGACAGCACACCAGCGGATAGCCGCGATCGAGCTTGATCACGCGTCCCAGCACACGACGTCTGCCGTCGGGCGCGGGATTGGCGGCGCACCATGCGTCGAAGAGCCCCTGCTCGCGCGGACCGCAGCCCAGGTCGGCGAAGGAGACGTCGAAGAGCAGCACGTCATCGCTTGCCATGCTTGCCACCTGAATGCTTGCCGGGGCGCTTGCCACCACCGCGCTTGCCACGCTTGCCATCGCCGGACTTGTCGCCACCGGGCAGCAGCGCACGGATGCCGCGGCCACGTTCACGACGCGTGAGCACGCCGGCGGCCTTCGCGGCGCGGCGCGCCAGGATCGCGTAGAACAGGTAGAACTCGATGCCGATGAGCAACAGCACGACCGCACCTATCTGGAAGCCGCTGGTCATGCTGTCGTGCTCGAAGGGGCCACCCGCGAACTTGACGCTCACGTGATCCGCATGCAGGTCGAGTTCACCGGCATGACTCTGTGCGCAAGCCGCATGGAAGGTGCCCGTCACGATGATGGTGGTTCCGCGCACGCCGTGGGCACCCAGATACCGGATGTCATAGGTGTCGCCGGTCTCCATGTAGACGCCCAGGCTGTAACCGTCGGCGCTGATGTTGACCCACTTGTATCGCGCGTTGGAGCTGTTGATGATGTCGCCAACCGCCTCACCGCTCACCTGCACCACCATGTTGTCGTACTTCATGGGGTCGCTCACGAGTTCCTTGATGGTTATGAGCGGCACCTCCTGCGCAGCGGGCTCGCTGGTGGCAGGGGCGGCGGACAGGTCGGTCCCATTCACGGGTTCCGCAACGAGCGTGTCGTTCGCGAGCGTGTCATCAGCAGCGGTCACGTTCACGGGGTCGGCCCACGCCAGACCAGCGGGCATGATGAAGCAGCAGATAAGCGCTGCGGCAAGCAGGGCACCCATGAGTTCGCGGAGACGATCGCGCATGCTGATGCGTTTCATCGACGACCCCACCTCCTCATCAGGCGCTCCCAGAGCTTCTCGAAGGGGATGGATGCCAGCAGCGCGTAGGCCACGGCGAAGAGCATGATGAACTCCAGACGACCCGCCCACATCTGCAACATGTAGAAGATCTTGAGGAAGGCGGGCGTGCCCACCTGCAGCAAGCCGGACGAGAGACCGGTATTGCTGGTGGCGCTGATGCTCTCGAACACAGCCATCGACGCGTCATAACCGCTGATCAAGCCAAGGACCGCACCAAGGACGTAGGTGAACAGGTACATGAGCGTGATGGTGAGCGCACTCGATGCGAGTTCGGGAGAGAGCAGGCGGCGGTCCAGATGGTGGTAGGACGCGTTGGACACGGCGGAGTCGGGTGAGAGGGCACGCTTGAGGGAGTCCGCGATGGACTTGAACAGGATGCCGATGCGCATGGACTTGATGCCGCCCGACGTGGAGTTGGAGCTGCCGCCCACCAGCATGCCCAGCATGATGGCGAAGAGCGATCCGCTGGTCAGAAGCGCGGCCATCTGGCTGGGGTACATGTTGGAGAAGCCCATGTTGGTGGCGGCGCTCACGAAGGCGAACAGACCGCGCCTCATGATGGCATCGAGGCCGGAGAGCATACCCGTGCCGGCCATGGCGGAGACACCCATGATCACGACGGCGGTGACCCACAGGAAGAAGGTCTTGGTCTCGATGTTGCGGAACAGTTCGCGCATGTTGCCCTTGCCCAGCTCGGCGTAGAGCGCGTAGTTGATGATGCCCAGCAGAGCGGTGATCAGGATGAGTATCTCCAGGGACTGGGAGTGGTAGTGCATGATGCCCATGCTCTGGGGTGCGAAGCTGCCGGTCTCGAACGAACCGATGGATATCCACAGGCCGTTGAGGAAGGCACGCAGGGGTTCTATGCCATCAAGGAGCATGATGATGGTCATGAGCAGGGTGGACACGCCGATCACCGTGCAGGAGACGAAGAGGATGAACGTGGTGGTCTGGCGGATGTTGGGAAGCACCTGCTCGGTGCCCACGTTGGCGGACTGTGCGGCCATGCTGCTGCCACCGCCGCGGCCGTACAGACCAACGGCGAGAGCAGCCACCAGGATGCCCTGACCACCCACGAACTCCATGAGGAAGCGCCACATGTTGGTCGACAGCGGCATGTGATCGAGGTCCTGCACCAGGGTGAGGCCGGTGGTGGTGAAACCGGAGACCGCTTCGAAGCAGGCATCCAGATACGATGCGTAGTGCCCGCTGAAGGCGAGCGGCACCGCGCCCAGCATCGACACGAAGACCCACGAGAGACCGGTGACCACGATGGCCTGCTGGGCGGTGAGCCTTTGGGGGCGCACGCGCACCAGACGCAGGGCGCTACCCACGATCAGGGTGGCACCTATGCCGTACAGGAAGCTCACCGCGGAGCGGGACTCCCCCAGTATGATCGCCAGCAACAGCGGTATGGCCATGAGAGGCACCAGCAGCGACACGATACTGCCCAGATAGTGGGCGATGGTGCGCAGGTCCTCCAGATGCAGCCTACTGAGCATACCCTATGCGACCCAGTGGATGATCACAGCCACGAGCGCGAGCCACAGCAGGAAACCCGCTGCCGTACCCGCCGCCACGGCGAGTCCCTTCATGGGATGGGAATACGGCGTCGCCGTTCCCTGTCTGCCCAGTGTCCTCTTGATCTGCTCGAACATGTCCTCCTGCCTCATCCCTTCCTTCAGAATCCGATCCCTACAGTGTGACGGTCCTCAATCGCCTGTAGGCGAAGAGGAACAACAGGCCAGCCGCCACCAGGCAGATGGCCAGGAACAACTTCTCCTGCGGGAACGGCCTGACGATCTGGCCGCCCTCGCTCTTGACCACCACGCGGGTGGCATGTATGTCCAGTTCGCCGCCGTGCTCGTCGCAGGAAACATGGAAGGTGCCCGCCACCGAGAGCTCCGTCCCACGGACACCGTAGCGACCAAGGTACTTGATCTTCTCCGCGTCTTCCCTTGTCATGCGCACGCCCACCAGGGTGTCGTTCGTTCCCACGTTGACCCAGACCATGCCATCGTCGGCGCGCATGATATCGCCTATCGCCTCACCAGTGAGCTCCACCAGCGCACCGTCCAGATAGCCCTGGGCACTCACCAGTTGGCTGGAACTCACGGAGATCACGGTGACACCATCGATCACGTTGGTATCGAAGATGCTGCTGTCGTACACCTTGCCCCAGCTGGACGTGGCCTCGTTGGGCTTATCCTTCGCATACTCGTTGGAATACGAGCCACCGTTGTACAGCAGCGCGCTGGCGGGCGCAGCCAACATGAGCGCCGCAAGGAGCATCAGCAGTATCGCGAGATGTCTGGGTCGTCTACAGTCCATCGCCCAACTTCTCGATCCTGGTCTTGGCGTGGCCGTAGATGCTGGTCACGACGCTTGCGAACACGGAGAGCAGAGCGATGAACTCAAGACGGCCGGCCCACATGGCGAGGATGTAGAACACCTTGAGCGCAACGGGCATGCCGGGGCTCACGATGCCGCTGGAGATACCCGCGCTGGTGACGCAGGAGATGGATTCGAACAGGCCGGCGTCGGCGTCGTAGCCGCAGACCACCGCGATCATGGCACCCGCCACCACGGTGATCACGAACAGCAGCATGACGACCATGGCCTGGGTGGCCGTGGAGGGATCGATCGCCGCTTTGGTGAACTGGTGGTAGCCCACGCGGTCGAGGTTGCTCTTGGGGCGCACGGCGCGGCGGATGGTGGCCGCGAACCACTTGAGGATGATGCTCAGACGACCCACCTTGATACCACCGGCGGTCGAACCGCTGGGACCACCGATGAGCATGATGAGGGCGATCAGCATCATGGCGCCCGCGCTGATGGAGATACCCAGCTGCCCGGTGTAGACCGTCATCCAGCCGGTCGTCGTGCCGGCGGACACCACCATGAAGGCGCCGCGACGCAGCAGCTCCATGTAATGCGTGAAGGCACCGTCGCCTATGATCACCAGGCAGAGCAGGATGGCCATGACCGTGAACCAGCCCGCCATGGTGCGCAACTCGGAGTTCTTGAAGAAGGGTTCCTTCTCGCCGCGGAACAGGGCAGCGTAGAGCACCGGGTTCACGACTCCCATCAGGGCGATGACCAGGCAGATGAACTCGATCACCGGGGAGTGGTAGTAGACCAGACTGTTGGTGTAGATGGGGATGCCACCGGTATCATAGGAGCTGATGGACAGGATGAGGCTGTTCCACAGCGCGCGGCCACCATCCATGCCCATGATCAGGAAGGGCAGGAAGAACACCAGGACGCCCAGCACGATGACGGTGGCGCTCACGCCCCAGATGAAGCGCGCGGTGAGCATCATGTTGGGCAGCACGTGGTCGCTGCGCGCCTCGGTCTTGTACAGGGCACCCTGGCCACCGCTGCGACCGAAGACACCCAGACTGAGTGCGACCACGATGACTCCGGATCCTCCGATGAAGGTGAGCATGACGCGCCAGAGCATGTGCGAGTACGCCATGTGGTTGTAGTCATGGGATAAGCTCATGCCGGTGGTGGTGAGCGCAGAGACTCCGTCGAAGAGCGCATCCAGAGGCGAGTCGAAGGCGCCGCTGGAGAGCATGGGCACACTGGCCACGAGTCCGATGACGATCCACGAGAGACCCGTCACCAGCAAGGCCTGGCGGCGATTGAGCTTGCCGGCGCGCGGCGTGAGCATGCGCAGTAGCGAACCCACGATCAGGCAGACGCCTATGCCCATGA
Organism: Coriobacteriales bacterium; assembly: GCA_017434185.1. Classification (GTDB taxonomy): domain Bacteria; phylum Actinomycetota; class Coriobacteriia; order Coriobacteriales; family RUG844; genus RGIG2431. The sequence goes on along the minus strand of JAFRFV010000162.1, from coordinate 2,058 downwards.
GGAAGTCCACCGCAGGGGAACCCTCGTGCATGAACAGCGCCACCAGCAGCGGCAACAGCATGGAAAGGCCCACGATGAGCACCAAGCTGCCCAGGTAGTGGCCCACGATGCGTACGTCATTCAAGTGGAAGCGTGGCCACATGGGCTAGCGCTCCCTTCTCTTGGATGCGACATGCGCGATCTGTGTTGCGGGGAACAGCAACGGGCTGCGCCTCTCCTCTCGTATCCTGCGAATACACATAGATACTTAAGGATACGGCGCAGCCCGCCAAGTCGCAAGAATCCTATTCGTGACGCAGCTCGAAGCTCCCGAGGAAATCCGCATCCAGGATGAGCTTATCCCCTTCTCCGATCTCACCCGCCACCATCTGGTTGGCGATGCGATCGACCACCTCACGCTGGATGAGACGCTTGAGGGGACGCGCACCGTAGACCGGGTCGTAGCCGCCCATCGCAAGGGCATCCATGGCCATGGGGGTCACTTCGAGCGTGATGCCCAGCTTGTCCAGGCGTTTGCGCACGTCAGCCAGCTGCAACTGCACGATGCCGGCAAGGTTGTCGCCGGAGAGCGAGTTGAAGATGACCACGTCGTCGATACGGTTGATGAACTCGGGACGGAAGGTGAGGCGCAGGGCCTCCTCGATGGCGCGACGCAGGCCGTCGCGGTCGCCCTTCTCCGCGAAATCGCGGATGATCTGGCTGCCCGTGTTGCTGGTCATGATGATGATGGTGTTCTTGAAGTTCACCACACGACCCTGACCATCGGTCAGACGACCATCGTCCAGCACCTGCAGCAGGATGTTGAAGACGTCCGGATGGGCCTTCTCGATCTCGTCCAGCAGGATGACGCTGTAGGGCTTGCGACGCACGGCCTCTGTGAGCTGGCCGCCCACGTCATAACCCACGTAGCCCGGAGGCGCACCGATCAGGCGCTGCACGCTGAACTTCTCCATGTACTCGCTCATATCGATGCGCACCATGGCGCGTTCATCGTCGAAGAGGTAGGCGGCCAGCGCCTTGTCCAGCTCCGTCTTGCCCACGCCGGTGGGGCCCAGGAACAGGAAGTTGCCCAGGGGACGATTGGGGTCCTGCAAGCCCGCACGTGCACGACGCACGGCACCCGCCACGACGGCGATCGCCTCGTCCTGGCCCACCACGCGCTTGCGCAGCTCGTCCTCCAGGTTCACGAGCTTGGCCATCTCGCCCTGCATCATCTTGCTCACCGGTACGCCGGTCCACTGGGAGACCACCTGGGCGATCTCCTCCTCGGTGACCTCCTCTTTCAGGATGCCACCGCTGGCCTGCTTGCTTGCCAGGAAGTCCTCGGCCTGCTTGTAGGCCTGCTCGAGCTTGGGGATGCGGTCGTAGCGCAGCTCGCTGGCGGTCATGAGGTCGCCTTCGCGGGTGGCACGCTCCTCGTCCAGGTGCAGCTGCTCGAGTTCGCTCTTGAGACGCTGCACCTCGCTGATCGCGTCCTTCTCGTTGCCCCACTCGGCCTTCATGGTGTCGAGGGTCTCCTGGACGGTGGCCATGTCCTTGCGAAGGGTCTCCAGGCGCTCCGCGGACAGACGGTCGGTCTCCTTCATCAGAGCCTGCTCCTCGATCTGCATCTGGGTGAGCAGACGCTCCTGCTCATCGATCTCGATGGGCATGGAGTCAATCTCGATACGCAGACGGCTGGCCGCCTCATCGATCAGATCGATGGCCTTGTCGGGCAGGAAGCGGTCGGAGATGTAGCGGGTGGAGAGCTCTGCGGCGGCCACGATGGCGGCATCGGTGATGCGCACGCCGTGGTGGATCTCGTACTTCTCCTTGAGGCCACGCAGGATGGCCACGGTCTCCTCGATCGTGGGCTCGTCCACCAGCACCGGTTGGAAACGGCGCTCCAGGGCGGCGTCCTTCTCGATGTGCTTGCGGTATTCGTCCAGCGTGGTGGCACCGATGGCATGCAGCTTGCCGCGGGCGAGCGCGGGCTTGAGCATGTTGCCGGCGTCCATGGCGCCTTCCGCAGCACCGGCGCCCACGATGGTGTGGAGCTCATCGATGAACAGGATGATG
>JAFRFV010000161.1 GCA_017434185.1 Coriobacteriales bacterium | reverse complement strand
GCACGTTGACGGCGGTACCAAGGTCGTCGGAGATCTTGTTCTGCTTGCGATACAGGACCGCGCGCTCGTTGTTCCAGCTGCCGAAGACGGCGCAGATGGCCAGCTTGAGCTGAACATCGGGATCCTGCGGGAACTGAACCTTGCCGTCCACGACGAGCTCGGGGAACTCCTGGGCGGAGACGTTGTCGGAGAAGATCTGCTTGAAGGTGGCGACCAGTTCCTTCATGTCCTCGGCGGTGAGTTCGGTGTCCTGCTTGACGCCGCGCTCGAGCTTCTTTGCGTTGATCGCGTTCTCGAACAAGTCACCATCCACGCCCATGGCGGTCTTGGAGAACATCTGGACGAAACGGCGATAGGAATCCCAGGCGAAGCGGGGGTTGCCGGTCTGCTTGATGAGACCGCGGATGGACTGGTCGTTCAGGCCCAGGTTGAGGATGGTGTCCATCATACCGGGCATGGAGAAGGGAGCGCCGGAGCGAACGGAGACGAGCAGCGGGTCATCGGCATCACCGATGCGCTTTCCGATGCGGCTCTCGAGGTCCAAACGGTATTCCTGGATCTCGTCCCAAGCGCCCTCGGGGAACACGTTCCCGCCATTGGCGTATTCCATGCAGGTCTGGCAGGTGATGGTGAAACCGGGAGGAACGGGAAGGCCGATCCTGGCCATCTCGGCCAGATTGGCACCCTTACCGCCCAGGACACCCTTCATCGAGGCTTTGCCCTCGGTGACGTTCTTTCCGGCAAAATCCTTGCCGAAGGCGTACACGCGCTTGGTCATGATTACGTCGACTCCTTCTTCTCTCGTCCCTTAGAGCATCAACACACACGAAAACCGCGCGACGATGCTCCAAGACCGTCGTGCTGTCTCCTGTGGTCCATTATGGCAGGTATCGGATGGCCCATACCAATCTCCACGCCTTCTCCCCCAAGGGAAAGGCGGATTCATCGGGCAAGCGGTTCTATGCGCAAGCCGAATCCAGCCAGATAACCCTCCACTTGGGTCGCGACCTCTTCGATGGCACGGTTGTCGGTGCGCAGTACGAGGATACCCAAAGAGCGCATGTAAGCGCGAGCTTCGTCCAGATCCTTCTGCACCTGTGCTGGATCGGCATAGGATGCGGCGATACCGGAGGCTCTGCCAAGACGCTGTTGGCGCACCTCGGTCAACACCTCGACACTGGTGACGAGGCCGAAGACGCGGCGCTTATCCAATGTCCTGATCTGCTCCGGGGGCGCGACTCCAAGGGCGAGCGGCACGTTCGCGACTCGATAGCCGCGTTGTGCCAACACAAGGGATAAGGGCGTCTTGGAAGTGCGGGAGACGCCCAGCAGGACGATATCGGCAAGGTGGAGCTCGTCCGGACGGCGACCGTCGTCATGGTTGACGGTGAACTCCATGGCCTCGATGCGATGGAAGTAATCGTCGCTCACCTCATGGATGGCGCCTGGCTGGGTGACGGGATCCCGCTGCAATGCAGCGGAAAGGGACGACAGCGCGGGGCCCAGGAGATCGACCTGCTGTACACCGTTCCCCGCAGCCCAGATGCCCAGTTCATCGCGCAGGGCCGGATCCACAAGGGTATGGAAGACGCAGCAGGACTCCCCTGCCTCGAGGCGGGGTCGCACGACCTCGATCACCTGGTCCAACCTCGTGACCTTGATGATGCGCGTGACATCGACATCCGCCTGCGGGAACTGCGACACCGCCGCAGCCGCAAGGGCCGCAGCGGTGTCACCGAGTGAATCCGAGACTATGAAGACATGCAGCGAGTTCACGGCGCCCTACGCGTCCAGCTTGCCGATGTCGGCGACGTTGCCGAAGATGGCGACGAAGCGGTTGAGCAGGCGCAGACGGTTCTCGCGCACGGCCATGTCCTTGTCCATGATGAGGACATCGGTGAAGAAGCTGTCGATGGGCTGACGCAGGCCGGCGAGGGCTTCGATGGCAGCGGCGAAATCGTGGGAGGCAAGGGCATCCTCGACCGCATCCTCGCAGGCGTAGACGGCATCCATGAGCTGGACGTCGCCAGCGGACATGAGAGCAGGATCGACCTGCGTGCCCAGGCTCTTATCAGTCAGATTGGCAGCGCGGGTGTAGGCGGTGGCGAGGTCGGCGAAGAGCTCGGGCTTCATCTCACGGGCATGGCTGAGGGCGGCGCAACGTGCCACGAGTTCTGCGGGCTCGATCACGTCGGCGGCCTGGACAGCGCCGATGACACCTTGGCTGAAGCCCTTGTCCTTGCAGATGACGGCCATGCGGGTCGCGAAGAAGTCGCGCACCGTGGCGATCACCGCATCACGATCGAAGTCCACGACGTCCTTGTAGGCATCGACGGCGTATTCGATGGCCCTGCCAAGCGAGACATCCAGACCACCCAGGAGGATGTTGATGATGCCGATGGCGCTACGGCGCAATGCGAAGGGGTCACTCGAGCCGGTGGGACCCTGGCCGATGGCGAAGATACCGCAGATGGTGTCGAGCTTATCGCACAGAGCGACCATCTTACCCGGGAAGGTGCTGGGAAGCGCATCGCCGGCGAAGCGCGGGTTGTAGTGCTCCTTGATGGCCAGCGCGACGCCGTCGGTCTCGCCGCTGTTCTTGGCGTAGTAGCCGCCCATGACACCCTGCTGCGAGGTGAACTCGACGACCGCGTTGGTCACCAGGTCCGCCTTGCACAGACGTGCGGCACGGATGGCGTCATCGAGGTCGGCATCGCTGCAATCGCAGTCGACACCCAGCAAGGCGGCGAGCTTCTGGATACGATCGGTCTTGGCCGCCATGCTGCCAAGCTTCTCCTGGAAGACGACCTGCTCGAGGTCATCGACATAGGATTCGAGCGGACGCTTGCAATCCTCACGGTAGAAGAACTTGGCATCGTAGAGACGGGCGCGCACGACACGCTCGTTACCATCGATGATGGTGGCCGCACGGGAGCGCGGACCATTGCTCACCAGCAGGAAGGAGTTGGAGAGTTTGCCATCTGCGCTGTAGAGCGGGAAGTAACGCTGATGCGAGAGCATGGCATCCGTGATGATCTCACTGGGAACCTCGAGGAAGTCCTCGTCGAACTTGGCAAGCATGACGGTGGGATACTCCACCAGGTTGACGACCTCGTCGAAGGTCTTCTGGGGAGTGCTGCACAGAAGACCGGTGCTCTGCTCGAAGTCCCTGATCTGGCGGCGGATACGGGCGGCGCGATCGTCGCCGTCGGGGATGACCCAGGTGGCGGCGAGCACGTCGAAGTACTGGGAAGCGTCCTCGATGACGAACTCGCGGTTCGCCAGCAGACGATGACCACGGGTGGTGTTGCCGGCCTCGAGACCGGCGAAGGACACGGGGACGACCTTGGAGCCCCAGAGGCAGAGTAGCCAGCGCACGGGACGCGCGAAGGTGGCCCTGCCACTACCCCAACGCTGGGAACGCGGCCAGGAGATGTCGCCGATGAGTTTGGACATGATACCGGGCAGCAGGGACATGGTGGGCTTGGAGCGCTCCTGCACGATGGCGTAGACGTACTCTCGACCACCTTCCGTGCCACGCTGGAGGGAACGGACCTCGATGCCCTTGCCGCGGGCGAAGCCCAGAGCGGCCTTGGTGGGATTGCCGTCCTTATCGAAGGCTATATCGACAGCGGGGCCCTTGGCGCGGGTGTAGAGAGCAGCGCTCTCATCGGCCAGGTCCTCGATGAGCAGGGTCATACGACGGGGCGTGCTGATGCTCTTGATGACGCCATGGCCTATGCGGGCGTCGTCCAGGGCCTTGGTGGCGAGAGCGGCCATCTGCTTGGTGGCGGCCATGAGTGCGACGGCGGGCAATTCCTCGGTACCCACCTCGAGGATGAACAGCCTACTCATCGCTGCCTCCTTCCAACAGCTGTGCGTTGCGTTGCGACCAGGCCACACAGCAGGCCGTGGCGATGGTGCGCACGCGCAGGAGGTGGCCCATG
>JAFRFV010000160.1 GCA_017434185.1 Coriobacteriales bacterium | reverse complement strand
TTCAGCAGCCAGCTGATCACCGCGGGCAGCACGATGCACACCAGCAGCAATCCCACCCAGTCCATCGCACCTGCCGCAAGCGCGGTCGCGCCATGCGACAGCGCGACGTCGGAAGGCGCGGCCCAACCGGTGATGACGCCGATGGGCCCGCACAAGCCGCAGGTACCCATTCCGGAGTTGATGGGGGCGCCGTTCATCTGCAGTCCGAAGACGCAGGTGGCGATGGGCCCCACGATGGCGGAGCACACGGTGGGAGCGATCCAGATGCGCGGGTTCTTCACGATGTTGCCCATCTGCAGCATCGACGTGCCTATGCCCTGCGACACCAGGCCTCCCCAGCGATTGTCACGGAACGAGATGACCGCGAAGCCCACCATCTGTGAGCAACACCCCGCCAGTGCGGCGCCGCCCGAAAGACCCGTGAGCCCCAGCACCGCGCAGATAGCGGCGCTCGAGATGGGCAGCGTCAGGGCCATGCCCACGAGCACGGACACGAGGATGCCCATCAGGAAGGGCTGCAGCTTGGTGGCGTTGTCGATCAGCAGGCCGAACGCGCTGGCCGCATCGCCGATGGGCGGGCCGATCAGCTTCGCCAACGCCACACCCACCAGAATCGTGACCGCGGGCGTGACCAAGATGTCCACGGGCGTCTCCTTGGAGACCGCCTTGCCACACTCAGCTGCGACGATGGCGATGATGAGCACCGCCAGCGGACCACCAGCGCCAGCCTCAGCGTTCGCGGACCAGCCCACGGCGGCAAGCGAGAACAGCACCATCGGGTCGGCCTTCAGAGCGTAGCCGATGGCCACCGCCATCGCCGGCCCCGACACCGCCATCGCGAAGCTGCCTATGTCCACCAGAAAGTCCACGCCGAACTGCTGGCCCAGCGTCTTGATGATCGTACCTATCAGCAGCGAGCAGAACAGACCCTGCGCCATCGCGCTCATGGCGTCGATGCCGTATCGCTTGGCCGAGAACTCGATGTCCTTGCGCTTCAGGAACTCCTTGAACTTGCTCACGACGCCTCCTCGAAGGCCACTCCCACGCGGCGCTTATCCCAGAACCTTGCGCATGCGGATGCAATCGAACACGCCGCTCTTGGCCACCGCATCGTCGACGTGCTCGTAGCCCAGCCGCTCGTAGAAGCCCACGACCTCCACGCGGCTGTCGATCAACACCTGCGCGTAGCCCAGCTCGCGGATCCACGCCTCCGCCTCGCGCACCACGCGCGCGCCCAGTCCGCTACCACGATACTCCGGCAGCACGACCACGCGCCCCAGCACCACGGCGTCCGTGGCGCCCGCGGCCTGATAGAAGCGGCAAGTCGCAACGGGGTAGCCCGCGTCGAGCGCCACGATGTAGCGCGTGCCGTCGCAGTCGTGCTCGTCGAACTCGTCGCGCAGCGAGATGTGATGCTGGCGATTCATGCCCTGGATGCGCACGGAATACGCGCCCGCACGCTGCCATTCGGCCTGCGCGCGCATGATCTCGATCTCAGCCATCACATCCCCCTTCCATGGGATAAGCGCTTCGCTCCCGCACTCACTCCCCCGCGCAGCAATTGCGGCGCGCGACATCCAGCACCGGGAAGCCGTCGGTTTCCGCGAGCAGATCGATTAGGTCGTCGGCGCCGTGCTCGAACTTGAACGCCAGCTCCTCCGGATACAGGGGCAGCAGCAGATAGAAGTTGATCAGCTTGCCGTTCGACATCCGCAGCTCAGCCACTTTGCCATCAGCCTGCGGCAACGCGGCCAGCATCGCACTGTTGAAGCCCACGCCGGGAGCGTAGGGCGAGCCGTCCTCGTCGTTCTGCATCGTGTGCCCGTAGCCCAGCCACGTGTCGCAGGACACGGGCAGGCGCCCCGCGTCCTTGAGCAAACGCACGGGCCAGTAGTCGCGGTCGTCGCCCGACTCCAGGTTCCAGTCCGCGGGCAGGCAGATGGCGTATTCAGCGTACTCGAGCTCGTACTTGGCGAATTGGCTCGGGACGTCCATGCGGTACGCACCCGCGCCCATGGTGAGCAGCATGAGATGGTCGCGGCCGGGCGAGGGCGGCACGATGACCACGTCCAGGTGGATGTCCGGCGAGGCGATCTCGTGCAGGACGCTGTCGTAGGGGCCAAAGGCGCGCTCCACGTAGGCGTCGAACTCCTCGAGCTCCTGGTCGCTGTAGACGTACGCGGGCCCCACGCCGATGCCGGCCGCAGCAGCCTTCTTCTTGAACCTATCGAAGAGTCCCATCGCACCACACTCCCCTCTTGGACACTGCAGAACAGTATATGCCATCGGCGCGCACGTGTAGGTGATAAGCCCCGCAAGAAGCCGCCGCCGATTCTTGGCGTTGATTCTTGGCGTCTTGCGTTCCAGAAGACAGATTATTTACTCGTTTGGTAAATCATGTTACCTTTTGAGCGCCGCTATCGCCGACACGCCAAGAATAGACGCCAAGGATCGAAGCGGGGCTCGCGAGTCTGTCGAGCGAGTCTGTGCATCGACAGACTCGCGGGGCGGATTCGTGGGATTTGAACTCGAGGTGTCGCGAGTCTGTCGATTGAATCTGTCGAGCGAGTCTGCGGGTCGACAGATTCGCGTAAGCGCAGGGGATAAGCGCGGCGCGTTCGCGCAGGCGGCGACGGCCAAGCGCGTCGCGGTCGAACGGACCCAAGGGGCGTGGAGAGGCTATAATGATGATGAAAGGTGCTTTATCTAGGAGAACACGAATGAAGTTCTGTGT
>JAFRFV010000159.1 GCA_017434185.1 Coriobacteriales bacterium | reverse complement strand
GTGACGTCCTCGCGTCGGTTCAGTTCGTAGGCGGCTGCGCGGGCAATACCGCCGGCCTCTCCAAGCTGGTCGCTGGCCGTCCCGTGCAGGAGGTCGCCGACCTGCTCGCGGGTGTTCCCTGTGGTTACAGGCCCACCTCCTGCCCTGACCAGCTCTCCCGCGCTCTCAAGGAGATCATCCAACAATAAAGGTCACGCTGCTGTTGCTTCGCTGCATGCGCTGCTTGTGGTACCCTGTGTTCATTCGTTCTCTGTTCCGAAAGGATGCGAAAAATGGTCGACAAGGAATTGGTCAAGGAGATCCTCGATCTCATCCGTCCCGCCCTGCAGGCGGATGGCGGCGATATCGAACTGGTGGATGTTTCCGATGACGGTATCGTCACGGTCGAGCTCCAGGGTCACTGCGCTGATTGCCCCATGTCACAACTCACCCTGTCCAACGCCGTCGAGCGCACTCTCAAGGAGCACGTCGAAGGCGTGAAGGCCGTCGTCCCCGCCGATCTCTTCGACTAGGAAGCTGGCGAGCGACTTGGCTTCCGTCAAGTATTGCTGGATGCGCCGCGGCTGCGATCCCGAGATGTGGGAGCGCTGCCCCCATGCGGTCCCCGGCGTCTTCTCGCCCTGTCCTGCGGACTGTTGCTACACCGCATGCGACAAGCCGCAGCACAAGGTCGCCACTGACCTCGATATCCTTCTGGACCCCAATGTCGATCGTCGGGCGGCGATGAAAGAGCAATGCATGTTCTGTGAGTTCTTCCTGACCACCGCCCCCAGGATCCAGTAGCACCGTATGTTGTGATACATTCAGATCTGACCGGACCGGGTGGCGTAAAGCCCCCGGTTCTTCGTTGATGAGCGTGAGAGGAGGTATCCATGGCACGAGTACTCCTTGGCATGAGCGGGGGAGTCGACAGCAGCGTGAGCGCCCTGCTTCTGCGTCAGCAAGGGCATGAAGTGTTGGGGTGCTGTCTTCTCCTCGCGCCCCAGACCAGCGCGGACGATGCACGCACAGCGGCCGCGCAGATGAACATCCCCTTCCATGTGGTCGACGCTCGCGAGGCGTTCGAGCGCGATGTCATGGAACCGTTCGTCGCCCAGTACCGCTGCGGCCTCACGCCCAGCCCCTGCGTGCACTGCAATCGTACCTGCAAGTTCCCCCTCCTGCTGCGCACTGCCCATGAGCTGGGCTGCGATGCCATCGCCACCGGTCACTACGCTCGCGTGCAGCAGGATGCGGCATCAGGTCGCTGGCAGTTGCTGCGTGGTTTGAACGCCCACCGCGACCAGAGCTACATGCTCTGTGGCCTTTCCCAGGAGATGCTCTCGCGACTCCTGTTCCCCTTGGGCGACTTCGACAAGAACGAGGTGCGCGCTCTCGCGCATCAGGCGGGCCTGACGGTCGCCTCCAAGAGCGACAGTCAGGACCTGTGTTTCGTGCCCGATGGTGACCATCTGGCGTTCCTTGCCCGCCGTGGCGTGGTCGACGCGCCCGGCGACATCGTGGACGCGCAGGGCAGGGTGCTCGGCCAACACAAGGGGCTCCATCGCTACACCCAGGGCCAGCGCAAGGGCATCGAGATTCCCGGCCCTTATCCCTATTACGTATTGGATAAGGACATAGCGGGCAACAAGCTCGTGATCGGCACGGCGGATGAGCTCGGCCTCGCTTCGTGTCTCGTGAACGGTGTGAACTGGATCACACCCACGCCCGCTGCTCCCATCCGGGCGCGGGTGAAGGTGCGGTATCGCCAGACCGCGGTGCCCGCCACGGTCAAGCCGCTGCCGGACGCGGCTGCCAGGGTGCGCTTCGATACACCCATGACAGCGATCGCGCCCGGGCAGGCCTGTGTGTTCTATGGTGGTGACTTGGTGTTGGGTGGCGGCATCATCGCCCCGGGCCCCCGGTAAGGAGGATGCATGTACACGGTCATAGTCACAGGTGCGATCGGAAGTGGCAAGAGCAGCTTCGTTTCACTGCTGCGCAAGAGGGGAGCGGATTATCTCTCCTTGGACGAGGTGTCCCGTTACCTGCTCATCCACAGCGACGAGATGAAGGCCGCTATCGTGGATGCCTTCGGCCCCAACGTCCTGGATGACGACGGCGCGATCATCCCCGCACAGCTCGCCTACCTCGCCTTCGCGACTCCCGATGCGGTCGAGCTCCTGAACGAGATCACCTTCCCCTTCATCCTCCAGCGGGTTGCCGACCTTATCTGCGAACCCTTCTGCAGCACGATGACCAGCGCCCCCGCGCGCGTGATCGAGGTCCCGCTGCTGGTGGAGGCCCCGGAGCTCGCGGGCCTCGCCGATGAGGTCATCGTGCTCACGGCACCCTACGACCTGCGTATGGACCGCTTGGTGGATCGCGGCATGGACCATGATGACGCCGCCGCTCGTGATGCCCTGCAGGCGAGCGACGAGGAGCGTTTCGTGCTTGCGGACACCATCATCAGCAACGATGGCAGCCAAGATGATCTCGAGGCCAAGGTCGATGCTTGGTGGCGCGCCCGCGAGGAAAGCGGCTGGCAACCCGTGCGTGCCAAGCAGGAGCAGGAAGGATAGACGCCCATGCCCGCCTTCCAAGTGGTGTCCCCCTATGAACCCGCCGGTGATCAGCCGCAGGCCATCGCCGCCCTCGCCAAGGGCGTCAACGATCATCTGCGCTACCAGACCCTGCTGGGTGTGACCGGTAGCGGCAAGACCTACACCATGGCCAAGGTGATAGAGGCCGTGCAGAAACCGACGCTCGTGATGGCGCCCAACAAGACGCTCGCCGCCCAGCTGGCCAGTGAGTTCAAGGAGCTCTTCCCCAACAACGCCGTCTCGTACTTCGTGAGCTATTACGACTACTACCAACCGGAAGCCTATGTTCCGGCCACGGACACATACATCGAGAAGGACAGCAGCATCAACGAGGAAGTCGAGAAGCTGCGTCATGCCGCGACCAGTGCGCTTCTGTCACGCCGCGACTGCATCGTGGTGGCGTCGGTCTCATGCATCTACGGTATCGGTTCCCCGGAAGACTATGCGGGCATGGCCGTTTTCGTGGATAAGCGCGTCCCCCTGGACCGTGACGAGCTCATCTACCGCCTCATCGACATCCAATACGATCGCAACGACTACCAGCTCGCCCGCGGCTGCTTCAGAGTGCGCGGGGACTCCGTCGACATCTTCCCGCCCTACAGCGAGCGCCCCCTGCGCGTGGACTTCTTCGGTGACGAGGTGGAATGCATCCAGGAGATCGATCTGGTGACCGGCGAGGTCATGGTCGAGCTCGACAGCACGCCCATCTGGCCCGCCTCCCACTACGTGACCGCCCGCCCCAAGATCGAACATGCCCTCAAGACCATCAACGAGGAGTTGCGGGGTCGTCTCGTGGAGCTCAAATCCGCTGGTAAGCTGCTGGAAGCGCAGCGTCTGGAGATGCGCACCAGCTACGACCTTGAGATGCTCGAGACCATGGGTTCCTGCTCGGGTATCGAGAACTACTCCCGTCACTTGGATGGTCGCCAAGCAGGCGAGCCACCTTGGACCCTGATGGATTACTTCCCCGATGACTTCCTGTGCATCATCGACGAGAGCCACGTGACGGTGCCGCAGATCCGCGGTATGCACGAAGGTGACCGCTCCCGCAAGATCACCCTGGTCGAGCATGGCTTCCGCCTGCCCAGCGCGCTGGACAACCGCCCCCTGCGGTTCGATGAGTTCGAACAGCGTGCCCCGCAGTTCATCTACGTGAGCGCCACGCCCGGTGATTACGAGGAACGCGTGAGTCAGCAGGTGGTGGAGCAGATCATCCGTCCCACCGGCCTGCTCGATCCCCAGGTCTGCGTGCGCCCCATCAAGGGTCAGATCGACGACCTGCAGCTCGAAGTGGGCGAGGTGGTCGAAGCCGGAGGGCGCGTGTTGGTGACCACGCTCACCAAGAAGATGGCGGAGGACCTGACCGACCATCTGCTGGATTGCGGCATCAAGGCCCGCTACATGCACAGCGACATCGCCACCCTCGAGCGCGTGGAGATCCTGCGTGATCTGCGCTTGGGCGTCTTCGATGTGCTCGTGGGCATCAACCTCCTGCGCGAAGGCCTCGACCTGCCGGAAGTGGAGCTCATCTGCATCCTGGATGCCGACAAGGAGGGCTTCCTGCGCAACAAGCGCTCGCTTATCCAGACCATCGGCCGCGCCGCCCGCAACGTCTCGGGTCGTGTGATCATGTACGCGGACGTCATCACCGACTCCATGCGGGTGGCGATCGACGAGACGGAACGTCGCCGCGGCATCCAGATGGCCTTCAATCAGGAACACGGCATCGAGCCGCGTACGGTGCGTAAGGCGATAAGCGATATCATGCAGTTCATCCAGGATGAGGATGATGACATGGGTGCCAGTGTGGATAAGGTCAACGACGAACTGGCGAACATGGCGCGCGAGGAAGTGCTCAGGATCATCGCCAATCTGGAGGAGGAGATGGCCGAAGCGAGCCACAAACTCGATTTCGAGGCCGCCGCCCGCTTGCGTGATCGCGTCGTCGCCCTGCGTTCGAAGGTGGAACAGCGTCCTGAGGATGAGGTCCTGGCCAACCTCAAATCCAACTCCCGTAAGGGCAGCAGCTATGGCCGAAGCCGGAGACGCTAGGGGAGCGGAAAGGCCATTTCGATATATTGAATCGGCTCCCCGAAAAAGGGCATGAATTTATTTCGATATATCGAAATGGTATTGACGGAGATTTTCAAAGCCTTATACTCATGATAGACATGTAAACGCTGCATTCCTGTGTTGAGTGGAGGTTCCCGTGATTCGTCCTACCTGTATCCTCAATATCGATGTCGACGAGAGCATCTATGATGAGGAGAACACCCCCGTCGAGCTTCGCCGTTCCTACCTGTACATCGCCCCGCTGCGCGTGAACAAGAAGCCCACTCCGGAGCCTCCGTATCCGCCCGAGAACATCATGGGCGTCACCATCAAGCTGCGCAACCATCCCTACTGGGTGTCAAGCTCCGATCCCCTGGCCGACGAGATGTGGACCGAGGTCATGAAGCCCTGGCTGGATGCCAAGCTCCTGAAGATCGAGAACACCGTCATCGCCTACAACCGTCGCAAGAAGGAAGACGGCGAGCCCCTGATGGACTACGGTCACCTGGAGCTCAAGATGGATGGCTACACCCTGTCCTTCAAGAGCTATTCCAACGATGAGTTCGCCGATGTCTTCACTCTGGCGGATCGCTTCCGCACCCTGCTCAACACCGGTTGCATGAAGGGCATGGAGAACGACATCGTCCGCGTCGAGTTCCCCTGGCAGGATCCCGAGGTCCTGCAGGCTGCCTGGGACGCCGCCCATGAGGCCGAGTTGGCCGCTCAGGCCGAGGCCGAAGCCACTGCCAAGGCCGAAGCCGAGGCTGCTGCCGCTGCCGCAGAGGCCGCTGAGGAAGGCGAGCAGATCCCGCTGGGCGAGGACGGCGACTACGATGACTCCGCCTTCGCCGGTGCCCCCCTGAAGGACCTCGACGATGACGAGGACGCAGAGGAGGAGGAAGAGGAGTTCGACGTCAGGGGGTATTGTTTTTAGCTTTAAAG